>CAMWUF010000067.1 GCA_947177375.1 uncultured Ruminococcus sp. | reverse complement strand
TTATAAAAATGAATTAGAAACTGTGAAAAATCAAAATGCAAGCAGTGAAGTAGCAGAAAAATTATCTGCTGAAATTGATGATTTAAATGCGGAAAATCATCAGTTGAAAATACAGTTAGAAGAATTTCAGCAAAAACAGCCTGAACAAGTGAAAATTAATAAAGCTTTGCATGAAAAAAATGAAAAATTACTCAAAGAAGTAGATAGTCTTCGGAGTGAAAGACAGTTACTCAGAGAACAGTTGGAAAGAGCCGAAGAACAAAGCTTTGCAAAAAGAGATTATTCTGACCGTGATGATTTAGATGACGAAATGGAAGAATTGCTGGAAGAAAAAGAAGGTCTGGAAGACCAGTTAGATGAACTGAAAAATGTAAACAAGCAACTGAAAGAACAGCTTGCTCAAATGAAAGAAAAAAGTAAAGAATCTGTTATGCTGCAAAAAAGATGCAATGAATTAATGGCAAAAAATAAATGGCTACAGAAACAAAATGATGATTTGCAGGCATCAAGAGAAGAAAAGAAATCTGATACTATGACAATTCAAGAACAATTCGAAAGAATGGGTTTGAATTATGACGAAATGCAACAACAAATAGATGCACTTAAAATTGAAAGAGAACAATTATTGCAACAGAAATTAATGCTGGAAGAACGTGCTAAATTGGATATAGAAGCACTTCGTCAGGAAATCGCAAAGCTGAAAGCACAACTTGGAGCTGATAATGTGGATATTTCTGTTGGGTCTTCAACAGATACAGATGTAATTGTTCCCGATGTGCCAGAAGCTCCTGTTTTGCACCCGTCTGAATATTTTAGTTTGGCTACTTCAACAGAAGAAGTTGATAAGCATCAAAATTCAAAATTTTTAAGCGTATTGCTATCGGGGACAAATGTTGAACTGCGTGAAATGCCTGCACAAGGAGCACCAATTGTTGCAATTGATTCTCTTGCTTATCCAAATCCATATTTTTATAAAGGCTTTACTTCTGCACAAGAAACACTTAGCAGTGTCCGACCTTTGAGAAATTTATTTGAAATTGAAGGACTTCAGGAAGATTGGCAAATCAAATATAATTTGCAATCGGTAGAGCCTGCAAAAGTAAAAATTGTGGATTCTCAAATTCAGCTGGAAGAAAAAGGTAAGTTAATATTACAACCTGCTATAAAATAAATAATTTAACTTGCTGTTATAAAAAAGGAGTAAAGTTTTGGTAGTTTTTTTGATTGTGATAATTGCGTTACTGATGATTATCATTGGATTTTTGTTTATGAGTATTCAGGCTTATAAAAATTCATTGGATTCTATCAAGGAAAACGCAGAATTGGATAAAGATAAAATTTCAGAATTGGAACAACAAATTGGTGAGTTGGAACAAAAAGCAAAACGGCATAAAGAACTTGCAACGGATTTATTAGCAAAAGAAAAAACAGAAACTGTATCTGTAGATGAATCTGTTATGGCTGAACTTGCAACGCTGAAAGAAAAATATCAGACTTTGCAGAAAAATTATAAAAAAGTTTATCAGCAACTGGAAGATTTTCAAAACGAATCTTCTAAATCAGAGAAATCTAAAGCAGATAATATTTTGCCAACTGTACAAGAAAATTCTGGCTCTCCAGAATTAAAAGATTTACAAGATAAAATCGAACGTTTAGAACATAGTTGTGGTAAATTGCGATTAGAAAAAAAACAGTTGCAAGAACATCTTGCCTCTGCAAATAAGCATTGCAGAGAATTAGAACATTCAGCTAGAATCAATGAGGCAAATCATTCTGAATCAAAAGAAAATCAAGAATTAGAACAAAAATTACAGGAAGTTTCTTCCCAAAATGAAATATTTCGAGGAAAACTTGCAGACGCTGCAAAGCAAATTAAAGAACTTCGTGCTGAAATTGCTGAAAGTCGCAATATTGTCGAGTCTGATGAAAATCTCCGTGCAGAATTGGAAAAAGCCGTTGAACAAAATTCACAATTCCGTGTAAAATTACTTGAGGCTGCAAAACAAGTTGAAAGACTTCGTGCAGAAATGGCGGAAATTAAAAATTCTGCACAGTCAGAAGATGCTCTGCGTTCTAAATTAAAAGAATCTCAAAAACAAAATGATGATTTCAGAGTAAAATTAATTGATGCAACGCAACAATTAGAAAGAATTCGTTTAGAACAAGAAACTGTTTCAAGTGAAAATGAGCAGTTACAGGAACGACTTGCAGAATTGCAAAGCTCAGAAGAAGAAACGGTTGCACTAGAAGAATTTGAACAGGTTGTACAACAAACAGAATCACTTCGGGCAGAATTAGCTGAAATTTCTGAATTAAATGAAAATCTTGAGAAAAAATTGCAGGAACAGGAAACAAGATTGCAGGAAGAATTAGAAATTATGCAGGAAAAACAAAAAGATTCTGAACAGGAAAATAAAAATTTAAAATCAGAATTAGAAAATACTGTCATGCAAATGAAAATTTTAAGAGCGAATCTTGCAAATGCACAGGAACAAAAGGGCTTGCAAAAAGAATTGCAGGAAGAATTGGAAAACTATCAAAAGCAAAATCAGGAATACTGCCAAAAATTGAAAGATGCCGCAGGACAAGTATTAAGATTAAGAGATGAGCTTGCACAGGCACAGAATAATTCTGGTTATCAGGAAAAATTGCAGACGGCAGAACAGCAGATATTGCAATTACAGCAAGAATTGGAACAAACACAGAATCATAATAATGCTGTATATCAGGAACAGTTGCAAAATGCACACAATCAGATAGCAGAATTGCAAGAACAGTTACAAGATACAGAACAACAAGTAGAAGATTTCAGAATAGAATTATCTAATAAATTACAAAATGAATCACAGGAGCAAATTAATTTAAAACAGAAAGTTGACGATTTGGAACAAAAAAATTTGGATTGTCAATTCAAAATGCGTTCTGCTGAAGAAGAAGTAAAAAAATTACAGGAAGATAAAATTATAATATTAAAACAAAAACAGGATTTACAGGAAGAATTACAAGATGCCTTACAGCAAGTAGAAGATTTCAGAGTTGAGCTTTCTAATCATCAGCAAGGCAAACAACAAGAATATACACAGTTGCAGGAAAAATTATTAGCTTCTGAAGAACAAAATGCTGGTTATCAGAATGCATTGCAAGAGGCTTCTGCACATGCAGAACAAATTCAGAATGAAAACCAAGAACTTCGTTTTGAATTAGATAAAGCATTGACGCAAAATGAACAGCTCCGTTCGGAATTGTCAGATTTGCATGTGAATGTTTCTGAAAGTGACCAATCAGAAGAATTCAGAAGACAGTTAGATGCATTACATGAAGAAAATGAAGAATTGCGTTCTGAATTAGAATCTGCTGTTGAGAATAACAAAAATTTTACTGCCCAGAGTACACAGCAATATGAAGAAATTCAGGAACAGTTGCGTATGAAAGAACAGCAGTTTTCTATTTTGCAAGCAGAGAATAAAAAATTAAGAGATAAATTAGAAGAATATAAAAATAAAATAAATACAAAACGTGAAAATAATAATGCAGTGTATTTGCAGATTGCTTCCAGTATAGAGTCAATTCAGAAACAAGCTGGTACAAGATATGTGCATCTAGTACAAGATGAATCAGGAAATTTATTATTAACACATGCAAAAGATGAAAAAATTGCAGAAATTGCCTTGTTGCGTAATGGGGCTATGATTCCAAACCCGCATTTTTATGAAAATCTTACCACTGACGGCGAAACAGGCGAAAAATTAAGGCTTATCAAAGGCGTTTTTGATTTGCCTGACATGTATGATGATGAAATATATGTTGTAAGTTATTTAGCACCTGCTGTTGGCGAAGTTTATGATAATACATTGCATGTCAAAAGAAAAGGGAAGATAGAAATTTAAATAATTAAATATCATAAATGGGAGCTGGCTGTAGATTTTTTATAGTCAGCTTTTTTTCAGAAAAAGTTATTTATAGAATTTTTTTCCTGTAATTCTTGACAGGTTAGAAAATTTCATGTATAATAGAGACATGCGAATATTTTTTAAAACAGCAAACAGGAGGTCTTGCTATGCGGGATTTACATCGGGAATTACATTTTGCAATGATTTGTACTGTTGTGCTAGATGTGATTATCTGGGTTATATCGCTATTTTTAGTAAAATTTCAAATCGCTGTGATTCTGGGGCTAATTCTTGGAAGTGTTGGCATGATAGTAAATTTATTTTTGCTAAGAAAAAGTATTTTAAATGCTGTATATTTTGGCAAAACAAAGGATTTTGCTGGCTATTTATTGCGTTGTTTTATTGCGTCAGTGATAATTGCAATTAGTTTAATTTTTTCTTGTGTGAATACTGTCACAGCTGTTTTGCCGTTTTTATATCCAAAAATTATTTTCGGAATGTTATCTATTCGCAATAATCCAATCAAAAGGAAGTGATTTTTTTGAGTATCAGTGATTTTTTAAGAGGTTCACCTGATGGAATTGATGTAAGTGGACCTAAATTAATTGCATCTTTTGATGTATTCGGCGTGAAAATTAATTTAACAGAAACTGTTGTGTTAAGTTGGGTAATTATTCTTGCTGTGGTATTATTATTGCTTTGGTTGACAAGTAATATGAAAACAAAAAATATTTCTAAAAAGCAAGTTGTTGCTGAATGGGCAGTGTTAACTATCTATGGACTTGTAGAAGATACAATGGGAAAACATTGGAAAAAAATTTCGCCTTATATTGCAGGATTGTTTATGTTCTCGATTTTGGGAAGTTTAATCAGCATGTTAGGACTTCGCAGTGTAACAGCTGATTTTAATGTACCATTGACATGGGCATTAATTACGTTTGTATTAATTCACAGCACAAATATTCGTACCCATGGATTGGGAGGCTATTTAAAAGGCTATGCTGAGCCTGTGCCTGTCATGTTGCCTATGAATATTTTAAGCGAAGTTTCAACACCTGTTTCTATGAGTTTACGTCATTTTGGTAATATTGTAAGTGGTATGGTAATTACCAGCTTATTATATTTTGCGTTGTCTGTGATTACAAAAAAAATTGGCATCGCATTCTGTACTATTGGAATTCCTGCAGTGCTGTCACTGTATTTTGATTTGTTCAGCGGATTTATGCAAGCATTTATTTTTATCATGCTGACAATGGTTTATATTTCTAATGCAGACGGTAACGCTGAGGAAAATTAAAAAAATTTAATTTAGGAGGATTTTTGTTATGGAAAATGAAGTAATTGCAAGAGCAATTGTATTAGGTGCTTCTGCACTAGGTGCAGGTACAGCTATGGTTGCTGGTATTGGTCCTGGTATTGGTGAGGGCTATGCTGTTGGTAAAGCTTGTGAAGCTATCGGAAGACAGCCAGAAGGCTCTGGTGCTGTCACAAGAACCATGTTTATTGGTTGTGCTGTTGCAGAATCTACTGGTATTTATGGCTTGCTCGTTGCTTTGCTCTTGATGTTTGCAAATCCGTTTATTAATAAAATAAATAATTAATCTCCGTTTCAGAATGGAGGGATAAAATTGGATTTTTTATCAATTGATGTCGGTACGATTTTATTTACGCTGATTAATACAGGATTGATTTTTCTGGCATTTAAATTTATTTTATTCAAGCGGGTAGATGAAATTCTTGAAAAAAGACAACAAGAAGTAACAGCAACTTATCAAAAAGCAGATGATGCATTAAGCTCTGCAAATGCGGATAAAGAAAAATATGCACAGGCAATTTCCAATGCTAAAGAAGAAGCATCTGGAATTATCAGCCGTGCTGAAAAATTAGCCCAAAAACAGGGCGATTCTATGATTGCAAAAGCTCGTGATGAAGCACAGGCTGTTCGTGAAAAAGCTAGCAGAGAAACAGAGCGTGAAAAAAATCTTGCAAAACAAGAATTGCAAGGTGAAATTTCAGAACTTGCGATGGAATTAGCACAGAAAATTATGGAAAAAGAAATTAATCCAAAAGACCATGAGAGATTAATTAATGATTTCCTGCAAAATTTAGGTGATAAGCCATGACACAGACAGTAGGGAAAGTTTATGCAGAAGCTTTATTTCAGCTTGCACAGGAAGAACAAAAAGAAAAGCAAGTTTATCGTGAATTAGAGCAAATTGCTGCTATTATGAAACAATATCCAGATTTTGTAGTATTATTAGATGTGCCGACTTTAAGCATAGAAGAAAGAATTGCAATATTAAAAAAAGTGATTGGCAATGAATCAGGTATGACTGAAAATTTTTTATGCTTGCTTGTAGAAAAGCATAGATTTGGGTATATTACTGAAA
>CAMWUF010000066.1 GCA_947177375.1 uncultured Ruminococcus sp. | reverse complement strand
GTAGAACTTCGGCATATTCGTGACATGAATGGAAATTATGACATCAGAGCAGATAAAAAATGTTATCAGAAATAAACTGATTTTTTTTCATGAAAAAAAGATACAAATATTTCAGATAACCTCTTGCAATTTTTGTCATTTTATGTTATGATTAATATAAGCATATTGATTCATGCGAAAAAAATTTTTGCACTTAGTGCAGGTAGGAGAGATAACATGCCAAAAAAACAAGATATTCACAAGATTATGATTATTGGTTCAGGTCCTATTATTATTGGACAAGCATGCGAATTTGACTATTCTGGCACACAAGCTTGTAAAGCACTTCGCAAGCTTGGTTATGAAGTTGTTTTAGTCAATTCCAATCCCGCAACAATTATGACTGACCCAGATGTTGCAGATATTACATATATTGAACCGTTGAATCTGACAAGACTGACACAAATTATTGAAAAAGAACGTCCCGATGCGTTATTGCCGAATCTCGGCGGACAGTCTGGACTAAATCTTTGTTCAGAATTATCAGAAGCTGGTGTATTGGAAAAATATCAGGTACAAGTTATTGGTGTACAGGTAGATGCCATTGAGAGAGGCGAAGACCGTATTGAATTTAAAAATACAATGGCAAAGCTTGGCATTGAAATGCCACGCAGTCAGGTTGCTTATACAGTAGAAGAAGCTGTTAAAATTGCCGAAGAATTAAAATATCCCGTTGTATTACGTCCAGCCTATACAATGGGCGGTGCTGGCGGCGGCATGGTCTATAATGTAGATGAATTAAAAACAGTCTGTGCAAGAGGTTTGCAAGCAAGTCTTGTCAATCAAGTACTTGTTGAAGAATGCATTGGCGGTTGGGAAGAATTAGAGCTGGAAGTTGTTCGTGATGCAAATAATAATATTATCACAGTATGCTTTATTGAAAATATAGACCCAATTGGTGTGCATACAGGGGATTCCTTCTGTTCAGCTCCTATGCTGACAATTTCCGAAGAAGTCCAGAAAAAATTGCAGGAATATTCTTATAAAATTGTAGAAGCAATTGAAGTTATCGGCGGTTGTAATTGTCAATTTGCACATGACCCTGTATCTGACAGAATTGTTGTCATTGAAATTAATCCAAGAACTTCACGTTCTTCTGCATTGGCTTCTAAGGCAACAGGTTTCCCAATTGCATTAGTTTCTGCAATGCTTGCATGTGGTCTGACACTGGACGAAATTCCTTGCGGAAAATATGGCACGCTTGATAAATATCAGCCAGACGGTGATTATGTTGTCATTAAATTTGCAAGATGGGCATTTGAAAAATTCAAGGGTGCAGAAGATAAACTTGGCACACAAATGAAAGCTGTCGGCGAAGTAATGAGCATTGGAAAAACTTATAAAGAAGCTTTTCAGAAAGCAATCAGAAGCTTAGAAACAGGTCGCTATGGTTTGGGCTTTGCAAAAGATTTTCATGAGAAATCCAAAGAAGAATTACTAACCATGCTAAATTTCCCAACCAGTGAACGTCAGTTTATTATTTATGAAGCATTGCGAAAAGGTGCAAGTATTGAAGAAATTTATGAATTGACAAAAATCAAGCATTATTTCTTGCAAGAAATGTTAGAATTAGTGCAGGAAGAAGAACAGCTTTTAAAACTCAAAGGAGCTGTTCCAGAAATGCCGATTCTGAAACAAGCAAAATTAGATGGTTTCAGTGATAGATATTTAAGCCAGTTGCTTGAAATATCAGAAGAAGAAATCCGTGCAGAACGTCTGAAATTTAATATCCGTGAGGCATGGGAGGGTGTCCATGTAAGTGGCACTGAAAATTCTGCTTATTATTACTCTACTTATCATTTGCAGGAAGATAACAGTCCATGCAGTAACAGACCAAAAATTATGATTCTTGGCGGTGGCCCTAACAGAATCGGACAGGGTATTGAATTTGACTATTGCTGTGTCCATGCAGCATTGGCACTGAAAAAACTTGGTTTTGAATCTATTATTGTAAACTGTAATCCAGAAACAGTTTCTACAGACTATGATACATCTGATAAGCTTTATTTTGAGCCATTGACATTAGAAGATGTACTTAGCATTTATGACAAAGAAAAACCAGTTGGTGTGATTGCACAGTTTGGCGGTCAGACACCTTTGAATCTTGCCAATGATTTGAAAAAATATGGTGTTAGAATTTTAGGCACGTCTCCTGAAACAATTGACCTTGCCGAAGACAGAGACCATTTCAGAGCAATGATGGAAAAATTAAATATTCCAATGCCAGAATCTGGAATGGCTGTCAATGTAGAAGAAGCACTTGCCATTGCAAACAAAATTGGCTATCCTGTTATGGTACGTCCATCTTATGTACTGGGTGGTCGTGGCATGGAAATTGTTCATGATGATGAAATGATGAAAGTTTATATGTCCGCCGCAGTTGGTGTGACACCAGACAGACCAATTTTAATTGACAGATTTTTAAATCATGCAACAGAATGTGAAGCAGATGCCATTTCTGATGGTACAAACTGTTTTGTTCCTGCTGTGATGGAACATATCGAACTTGCTGGCGTGCATTCTGGTGACTCTGCATGTAT
The DNA here is from genome assembly GCA_947177375.1 of uncultured Ruminococcus sp. Taxonomy (GTDB): domain Bacteria; phylum Bacillota; class Clostridia; order Oscillospirales; family Ruminococcaceae; genus UBA3855. Next base: position 3,885 of record CAMWUF010000066.1, on the reverse strand, counting down.
TCTGCCATCTAAAAATTTAACTGAAAAACAGATTGCTACTATCAAAGATTATACGAAAAAAATTGCTGTTGAAATGAATGTCTGTGGTTTGATGAACATGCAATATGCAATTGAGGGTGATACTGTCTATGTGCTGGAAGCAAATCCAAGAGCCTCCCGTACAGTGCCATTAGTATCTAAAGTTTGCAGTATTAACATGGTACAAATTGCAACACAAATTATTACTTCTGACATTACAGGCAAGCCGTCTCCAGTGTCAGAACTGAAAGACAGAGAAATTAAACATTATGGCGTAAAAGAAGCCGTTTTCCCATTTAATATGTTCCAAGAAGTAGACCCTGTTTTAGGGCCAGAAATGCGTTCTACAGGCGAAGTGCTTGGCATTTCAGAATCTTTTGGCGAAGCTTATTACAAAGCAGAAGAAGCAACACAAACAAGATTGCCATCTGAAGGAACTGTTTTATTAAGCGTTTGTGAACGTGACAAAGCAGAATTACCAGAAATTGCAAAAGCTTTTTATGAACTTGGATTTAAAATTCTTGCCACACATAAATGCTATAAACTCTTGCAGGCACAGAATATTCCTTGTAAACGTGTTTATAAAATGTATGAAGGCAGACCAAATGTTGGTGATTTTATCGCAAATAGTCAAATTCAATTGATTATTAATACCCCAATTGGCAAAGCTAGTATGCATGATGATAGCTATATCCGCAAAGCTGCGATTAAGCATAGAATTCCATATATTACAACTATGGCTGCTGCTAAGGCAAGTGTTGAGGGCATTCGTGCTATTAAAGAAAATAAACATTTTGGTGTGAAATCACTACAGGCACATCATGATGAAATAAAATAATTAATATTAAATCATTCGCTCTCGGATTCATTTCTGAGAGCGATTATTGTTTAACATAAAAAGCTGTTGCATTTTCAAATGCAACAGCAAAATTTTATAATAACTTCTTGATTTTTTTCAGTTTCTGGAACGTTTTTCATATTGTTCTGTAATTTCCAGATATGTCTTATCAGTCAGAACATTATATCTTTGTGTAATAATCGGCTTTTGTCCTCGTCTGAAAATTACTTCTTTTCCTAAAGGCATATATAACACTTCATCAAGCGGTACATTGAGCCGTTCGCTAATATTACGGCATGTTCTTAAATCCATTCCACCCATATAAACATATGTATCACAATTATTAATAATTGTCACGGAATCTTCATGCCCATACATGCGTTCAAGTTGACTTTCAGATTGTAAAAGCAGCATTACACTAATTTGTTTTTCTCTAAAAATAGAGATATATTCTGGAAAATTAAGTATTCTTGAACCTGTGGCGAAATCATCACATAAAACAGAAACAGGAATTGGAAGTGTGCCACTTGACAATGATTCTGCAAATTCAAAAAGCTGTTTGAACATTTGTGCATAGAACATATTAATAAAACAACTTAAAGCTGGATTTACTGCAGATGTAGAAATAAAAAGAACCGTTTTCTGACTAGCAAGTTCTTCAAAATTTACTTTGTTTTTCTCAGTAATCATTGTTCTGAGTTCAGGAGAAAATATTGTATCAATTGTTGTATTTAAAGCACCATAGACACAACTGGCAGTTTTAAATGGCAAAACTTTAAACGAATTCCAGCAAGTCATTGCAAAACAGGTTGGACTTTTCTGAGCAACCATATTAAATTTACGGTCAAGAGTGGTTGTAATTGAACCACCAGTACTTTCTTTGATACTAAGAGTATCATTCAGTTTCAGAACATCAGCAAAAGTCGGCTTATCCTCTGTCATCAGCACATATGCAATTAAAGCCGAAAGAAGACTAATTGCAGCATCGTCCCAATATGGGTCAGCAGTTGAATTTTCTTTGCGTGGATTTGCTTTTACAATAGATTCAGACAAAAAACTAATATCTGAATAGCTTGATACATACTCAAGTGGATCATATGCAATATTGCTTTCTATTGGTTTTACAAAATTAAGATCAAGAACATTGTAACCTCTTTTTGAAAACACTGTTTTATATTTATTTACAAGTTTACGCTTAGTGACAGTAACAACCAAACTGGAATGGAATGTTTCAAGAAGTCGGGGTTCCATAATTGACATTGTCTTGCCACCGCCACTGCTGGCACATACAATTACATTATTATTCAGACCAGTTTCATTACAGTTTGTGCTGTATACAGCTCCTTCTCCAAGAATCATTCTATCCATTTTCATGTATGCTTATTCCTCCATAACCATATCAAAACTTACAATCTCATCAGCCAGACCAAATTCTACACTTTCTTCAGGATTATAATAATGATTATAACTGGTCGCTTCTTCGATTTCTTCTTCTGTCTTTCCAGTATGCTTTGCAAGAATCTGATTCATTTTTTTTCTTGTTTCCATAAGACTATCTGAAATAGACTTGATTGATGACGCATTACCACTGACACGACTTCCTAATAATGGTTCATGTATCATTAATTCACTATGTGGGAACATGTACCGCCCATGATTTCCACAGGAAAATAATAAAGCTCCCATACTGTATGCATTACCCATACAGAACATACGAATAGGAGCTTTGCAAGCTTGAATACAATCATACATGAGAAGACCAGAATTAATCTCCCCACCTGGACTATTAATTAACACATCTATGGATTTCTTGTTGTCTTCTTTATATAAAAGCATTACTTTTTTGACAAATTCACAAGCTTTTTCCTGATTAATTTCGCCCTCAATAAAAATTTTTCTTTCTGCAAGCAGGCGTGTTTCCAGTGGCACTAGTGCAATGCCATTACTTGATTTTACTTGAATATTCATCAGGAAACACCACCTTTCTTTCTAAATAAATCAGTATGTATGATAGGTTCTGATAAATTACTACCTGTCTGTTCAGAATCTTGACTAGATTCAGCACTGCTAGAGCCAAGCCGAGCCGCAAGCCTCGCCATCATTGTATCTGCAACATCTGTACTATTACCATTTTCACTACTAGCAACAGGAGAAGTGCCATGATGTGATGCATCTTTTACAGACTTTTCACATTTTTCAACTGCATTTTTTGCAGTAGCATCGCTGAAAATAATATTTATTATGCCAGACCCATAATGTTCAAACATTGTTGCAGGACAATAAATACTTCTTGATATGATTCTCTTTGTAGGAATCATATCACTACAACAGATATTCACTTTATAACGAATTTCTCCATCTCTGTGGTCAAGCTCAAAATTGCCCATTCTCAAACCATAATTAATTCTGCATATAAATTCAGACATATTCGCCATTATTTTCTTGTCATTTTCATCAGCCTCAATTGGAGAAACTGCATAAACACTGTATTCTTCTTTCTTGACACTAATAACATAATTAATTCTTTTTATCTTGCTTTTCAGACTAAGCGAAAACTTGAATACACCTTTCTCATCATCAAAATTAAAATTCCAGTCATCTTCCTTGAGAAAACTGCTAATAGCATTTGCAATATCATCAGAATAACCCTTTTTTTCCATTGATATTACCTCCTATCATACATGCTTTTTCCTGCTTTTATAAAACAATATTACACTAGAATGATATTAATCGTCATAATTTTCACATGCTTCAATTGCATCTTTCGCTTCAACATCATTGAAAATAACATTTATAATACCAGGGCCATAACGTTCAAACATTGTTGCAGGGCAATAAATACTTCTTGCTATCATTCCTCTTGTAGGAATTGTATCATCACAACAAATATTCACTTTATAACGAATTTCTCCATCTCTGTGGTCAAGCTCAAAATTGCCCATTCTCAAGCCATAATTGGCTCTGCATACGAATTCAGACATATTCTGCATCATTCTTTCATCATCTTCATCAGCTCCAATTGGAGAAAC
>CAMWUF010000065.1 GCA_947177375.1 uncultured Ruminococcus sp. | reverse complement strand
GTTTTGCATACACCAACAGGGGCGTGCAAAACAGATATTGGGTTACAGTATCTGTTCTGCACGAAAAAAATTTTTTTCAACTTCTTTTGATAGAAGAACCAAAAAATTTTTTTAATTTTTAGAATCAGAAATCGAAAAATAATTGTTTCTAAATTATGAACATAAAAATTTTTGCTTGTGTCATTTGCTGTTTGGACGATTCTAAAAATTTTCAAATTCTTCTTCAGACTACTCATCACCAATTTCATTTTTTGAAAAGTTGATACTAGTATCAACTTTTTAGTCAGGGTATCACTCTATTTTCTGAAAAGTTGACACATGTGTCAACTTTTTCATTTTCCGTAAATCTCTGCAAAAGCTTTTATAATTTCTGCTGGACTTCGCTTTGCTTGCATAGCACAAATTTCAATAATTCTTCCAGTGCAAGCAAGAAGTATTGCAGGATTGCCATATATCGAAATATTTGGTTCTCTATTGTCTTTAGATTCAGCGTAAATGTATGTAACGTCAGAATCTTTCAATTTTTTTACTTCATCTAAAACTTTTTCTTTTTTTAGTTTTGCGTTTTCAAGTCTCATTTCACCTAATGCCTTTCCACACAAATATGCTGTTTGACTTGCACGCTTGTCTGCTTCTTTCTGAATTTTTTTAGCGACTTGATTCACGTTATGCTTGTAATGACAGCAAAATTCCTGCTTACTCAATTCAGATTTCATGTAAAATTCTTCAATCACTTCAAATAGATTTTCTGGCGGATAAATGCCTGTCAAATTTTCAAATTCACTTCTTAACATAAAATAATATTACCTCATTTCTTTTTATTTTTTTGCTTTACCAGTCAACAGCTTCATCAAGAATTTTTTGCTGTTGGTCGTTTGACATTCTTGTGTAAATTGCTGTTGTGTTTATACTGGAATGCCCTAGCAAGTCTGCTAGTAATGTCACATCATTTGTTTTTGACATTACCTTAATTCCAAAATGATGTCTTAGTGAATGCGGATGCATGACTTCTTCAGCAATTCCATACCGTTCAGAAAATTTCTGTAACTCATACCAGACAGCTCCTCTTGAAATTGGATACTTTCCTTGACTTTGATTTGTCTGCAACAAGTAATCTTGATTATCTAAATTTTTAAGATAATTGGCAAGCTCTTTTTTCAAAAGTCGTGGGAATCGGATTGTTCGCATTTTTCCTTTTGAAGAAATAATAGCATACCCTCGAACTGCATCAGATTTCTTTAATCTAATTGCTTCTGAGACTCGTGTGCCTGTCTTAGCAAGGACAAGCATGTTGTAATACCATTGCATGTCATCTGATTTCAAGCAATCCATCAAATAGAAATATTGCTCATCTGTGATGACATTATCAGCAAAAAATATTTTCTGAATCTTAACAGCCTTGACTGGAATCAGAACTCCTCTGTATGTAGCATAACGCCTGATTGCAATCAGTCTCCCATTGACTGAACTAGCACTCATTGTCTTTTCTAATTTTTTCTTCCAGTCAACAACATTCTGCTTGTTCAGCTCCGAATAAACTTCAAAATATTTTCCGACAGCATATACATATTTGGAGAGTGTTGCTGGTGATAATTCTTCATTCTGAAGAAAGATTTCAAATCCTTTTAAATCAGGTTCAGTGGTCTTTTTACTCATAATTTTCAACTCCTTTTTTTGAACAGAATAAGCATTCTGTCTAATATAGCCTAAACCACCCCGATTTTTCGAGGTGGATTTTTTTTAAAATAATTAGATTCTTCGCCTTTTTTCACAGCTTGTTGAAAAAACTGTTGAAAACTTATTTAGTGTAAAGCCTTGTAAACGTCATTCATGATAGCCAGACAGCTATCAGCAGTAACACAAACAACTTTTTGACTTTCATCTGTAAAAGTAATAACTACAAATTCTTCGCAACCTTTCTGCACATATTCAGCTTTTAGCACTTCCGCTCTAGTTGCACATTCATGCAATGCTTCACCAATCATCTGAACGAATTTTGCTTTATCTTGCATGCCTACTCCTCTCCTTCCATAGTTTTTTCATCATGCTGAAAATTATAAATTGTTGTTCCATCGAGAATCGTTAAAAGCGTTTGGCTTAAATTTGCATCATTCAGCACCATTAAAGTAACATGTGCCTGTGAATTCTTTGCATTCACGATTTTTTTCAAATCACTGCAATAGTTTTCAAACGATTTTACTGTTTGATTCCATTCATCAACACTTTGTTTTTGAGTTGTGGCAATCACGCCTATCAAAAAATTCTTTTTCCAGACAGAAATCCTGTAGTTGTTAGCACTGGCGTTATATGCAACCTTAACATTTTCCGTCAAATTTTCCTTTATTGACATTTCAAGAGCTACTCTTATCACTTCATGACTAAAGCTATTTTCCACGTTCTCATCTCCCTTTCAGCTCCAGAAAAACAGCTGGAGCTGTTTTATTTTATTTGCCGATTGTGTTCTTTTACCAGTTCGCCGATAATTCTATCAGTTGCGATTGTTACGGTTTTTTGAACAGTTGCTGTTGCCTCAGTGAATGGTGTGCCGTTCAGCATCATATTTCTGATAGAGTGGACAATATGTGCCGAAATCATTGCTAGTAATTCTTTCCTGCCAGCATGAGGATTATTTATGTACACGCTGATATTATCACTCTCTGGCTTATGAACAATCACGATTCTTGTTTCTTCTTTTTCTTCACTCATTTCATCACCTGCCTTTACAACTCCGAAAACTCGGAGCTGTTTTTTATTTTCCTATTATCTTTTTTCAATTATCTTATTGTCAAGCATATTTTTTACAAGAGATGTACAAGTAGTAATGGTTTTAATTTTTTTCTCTGGTGCAACACAATCGAAAGCTTCAAACATTTCTAACACATCTTTTTCATCTAAACCATATTTTCTGCATACTACTGCAATCGCTGTTTCCATGCTAACAACAGATGTCTCATAACTTGCATTTTCTGTCATTTATTAACACCTCCTAATTTTATTTTTTGTTGTCTTTTTTAGTTTATAGTCTAATAATACAATATTTTGTTTCAAAAGTCAATATAAACTGATTTTTTTTGTTGTTTTATATAAAAAATATGTTGCTAATTTATGCAAAATAGGCAATGTTTCGTTTTGTTTAGATTTTATTTAAATTTTCTATTGACTTTTATCAACATTTTGATGTATAATATGTCTTAGAAAGGAGGTGCATATTGTGGAAGAAGATATTAAAATTGAAATTGGACAAATTTTACTTGATTTAAGAAGAAGAAAAGGATATAGTCAAGCAAAAATTGCCAAATATTTAGGAATTACAACAGCAGCATATCAAAACTATGAGGCTGGAAGACGTGAAATGAATTATACCAATATTCACAAACTTGCTGACTTTTATAATGTTACAATTGATTATCTGCTTGCTAGAGAACCTAAAAAAGAAATAGACCCTATTGAACTTTTACCTGTTGATGACTGGAAAAAAGCACTTCTACGGCTCTATATTGCTATGGATTCTGAAAGTCGACCAGAAATGATAGAAATCATAAAAAAAATTGCAAGTAGTGTTGATGTACAAGATATAAAAAAACCTAAACTAAAATCACAAATTCAGAAATCAAAAATAGAGTATCAAGCAACTATTGAAAAAGAAGAATTCGAAGATGAAAAAATTACAAGAGAACAACCAGATAAACAAGCCAAGAGAAATACAGGCTGATTATCAGAACATGGTACGAAGAGTAAAAGTACTAAAAAAGAAAAATCCGCCCAGTGATAGCAACACTGAACGGATTCGGAGCATATTCTCCTGAAAAAATCAACGAGTAAATGAAAAATTTTTTATAGAAAAAAATGGCTTGACAAAAAAAGCCTTTTGTGATAGAATAGTAATTGCAGCAACAATTCAATACACAAAAGGCTTTTGTCTTATCGTTATATTATTATAACATAAGATTCTGATTTTGTCAAGCCTTTTTTTCGGCATGGCAAAATTTTTTTTTAGCCGTGTGTGTTGAAATTGTAATTTGCTCAAATTTATGAAAAAGGAGTAATTACACATGAATGACTTTCAAATTTTCAATTCTGATGAATTTGAACGTATGAAATCTATTGAAAACACTATCAAAAGTTCTTATTTGGGTTTTATCTACTTTCTTGAATATGGGGAAAATATCAAGATAGGGTATTCACAAAAGCCAAGCAATCGAATGAAGCAACTAAAAAACCAAGCTGAATATGGGAAAATTAAGCTTGGCAATGTTGCAATAAGCAAACCTCACACAAATTATAGAGAAAACGAAAAATTATTACACCAATATTTTAACCAAAGCAGAATAGCAGGGACTGAATTGTTTTCGGTTACATTAAAACAAATTTTATCCGATTTACCAAAGGATTTAAAATTTTTAGACGAAAGTGAAAAACTTGAGCAAGAAAGTGAAGAAAGATTTAAATTTATAATGGGAATCTTATTTCCAAAATTAGGGGAAACAGAAAGTAGAATATCTTGTACGCAAGAACAGCTTGACCATGTCGAAAATTTACATATTACACAAAAGAAAGAGGTCTTTTTAATGCAAGAAAAAAACAATTCTACACCAGCACAGAAAAAATCTAGTAAACGTCAAAAAATTGGCGAACGTACACATATTTATAGAAATGCTGATGGCAGTATCTTCGGAAAAAAAATTGTCAACAAATTTTCAGACGGTAGCAAAAACGCATTATGGTATCTTTTCAATCCAGAAACAAATTGCTTCAACACAAGAGCAGGGCTGTCAGGAGCAACAGCACCACTTTATAATTTTAATATATTGCATAATAATAAAGACAATACGGAACACCCCATTGTTATTGTAGAGGGCGAAAAAGACGTTGAAACCCTCGCCAATATGGAAATACTTGCAACATCACTTCCGAATGGTGGACAATCTAAGCAATGGCATGAATTATATAATGATGGTTTGCAGGGACATGATATTATTATTTTAACAGATAATGATAAAACTGGTGAAACCTATGGACAAACTGTTGCAAAGAATGTTATTAAAATTGCAAAAAGTGTTAAAGTTGTTTCAGCTAAAACGATTTGGAGCGAATGCCCAGAAAAAGGAGACATCAGTGACATTGCAGAAGCTCTTGGACAAGATAAGACAATAGAATTATTACTTAATGCAACCAGAAAAGCGGAATCTTATATCGACATAAGCGACTTTGAAGAAATACTACATGATGACCCACCATTTTCACCACCTAAATTAATAGTAAAAAAAGGATATGAATTTGAAAAGAAAGATATTCGCTATGTCTGGTATCCGTATATTCCAGCAGGAGATTACACAGTTCTAATGGCAGCAGGTGGAACAGGTAAAACTTATTTTGCATGTGGTATTGCCGCAACAATTAGCAAAGGTGAAGCTTTGCCTGTTCCAGATGAATATAAAAGCAAAAAAATAATTCCTGAAAATAAAAACGTCCTAATAATTTCAGCAGAAGACCGTGGTAGCGATATTTGGGAGAGATTAGAAAAATCTGGAGCTGATGTAGAATATATTCACATTGCTGATAAAAAACTTTCTAATGGCTTTTTATTTCCCAGAAATAACGAAGACACTCCAAGAATTGATTTTTTTGAAGATGTAATTGAAAGATGTACTCCCAATTTGATTATTATTGACCCATGGCATGCTTTTTGTCCACCAGAAATTGACGTGAACAGAATCAACCATGTTCGTCCAATATTTCAAACAATCTCAACTATCTGTGAAAAATATGATTGTGGACTGATATTAATTTCACATATCAATAAGAAACCACAAGAAAATGCTAATAACGCAGCTCTCGGAAGTGTTGACCTTGTAAATGCTTCCAGAAGTGCATTAACAATAGTATCAGACAGCAATGACAAAAACAATCGCTTTGTTGTTCATACAAAAATTAACCATGCTGCACATGGGCAAACTATTCGGTTTAGAATTGATGATGACGGATTTGCATGGAATGGCTTTGAACCAAGCATGACAAAAGACACTCTTGAAGATGCTGCTAGAATGCACCGTAAACCATCAGAAGAAATAAAAGACCAACCGCCAACAGATGAGGAAGTAAAAGAAGACCTATTAGAAACCATTACTGAATTAGCAGAATGTGGAAAAGAAACAAAAATAGCCTACCAACAATTAGAAAGTATGTTAGAAGACAAAACTTTTAGAGATTTTAATACATCAAAGAAAAAAAGCCTAATTGAAGAAATAGCAAAATCGGAAGAATTTCAAAGCAAGGGAATGATACTAAAAGGATATTCAAGAACTTGTAAATATACAGATGACATCAACGGACAAGAAAAATATGGAAGAGGTATTATAATTAGTCACATATAATACTAATATTATGACTAAAAGTAAAGTTTTAAACCTGTAATAAATTTATTACAGGTTTAATTTATTTTTCTTCCCTAATTGATAGCTCACGAGGGGTGCAGAAAACTTGTCAACTTGTCAATAAATAG
>CAMWUF010000064.1 GCA_947177375.1 uncultured Ruminococcus sp. | reverse complement strand
CACCCATGAATAATTACTTGATGGGTAGCAAATGCTTTTTGGATTTCAGGCAAAAATTTTTCTGCAATATTTTGATTCACAAGCAATGTTTCAATTGCATTGCAAACAGATGGTCTTTGTGTTTTGGCATTATCTGCAATTGCAACAGCCATTTCTAAATCCGCACTTTCATCTATGTAAACATGACAATTACCAGCACCAGTTTCAATCACAGGCACAGTAGCTTGTTTGACAACAGCTTGAATTAAACCAGCTCCGCCTCTTGGAATTAATACATCAAGATAGCCATTTAAACGCATCATATCTGCCGCAGTTTCTCTATCTGTTTTTTCTACTAACTGCACTAATTCTGCTGGTAAGCCAACGCTTGTTAAAGCATTTTGCATGACTTTTACAAGACAGGTATTAGAAAAAATAGCTTCTTTACCACCACGCAAAATCACTGCATTGCCAGCTTTTAAACACAATACAGCTGCATCTACAGTCACATTCGGACGGGATTCAAATATAATCCCAATTACACCCATTGGCACACGTACTTGGCGAATTCTAAGCCCATTGGGACGAATCCAACCACGCACTTCTTCACCAATTATATCTTCCATGCCAGCAACTTTCAGCACAGCATTTGCAATATTTTGAATTCTAGTATTATCTAATTTCAATCTATCTTGCATTGCAAGACTCATGTTATTTTTGACAGCCAGTTCTAAATCTTTCTGATTTGCAGAAATAATTTCTTCTGTAGAATTTAATAAATTTTTTGCAATCGCTTCTAAAGCCTGATTTTTTAATACAGCTCCTGCTTTTGCAATTACATGACTAGCTTGTTTTGCCTTTTGTCCTAATTCTTCCATATAATTCATAATAAAAATATCTCCTTTCATGATTTCACAGCTGGAAAATAAGTTCCAATCTGTTCGCCGTCAAATAATCTATATAAATCTTCGGGATTTCTGCCATTCATAATAACCATATCTACGCCAGCAGTTGTTGCAATTTTTGCAGCTGTAATTTTAGTTGCCATACCGCCTGAACCTAAATTACTTCCTGCACCGCCAGCAAGATGTTCTATACTATCATCAATTTGACTCACAACAGAAATCATTTCTGCATTTTGATTTTTATGCGGGTCTTCTGAATATAAACCATCAATATCTGACAAAATAATTAATACTTCTGCACCAACGATTGACGCAACAATTGCAGATAACGAATCATTTTCACCTATTTCAAGCTCTAATTCATCAATTGCAACGGTATCATTTTCATTGACAATTGGCACAACACCCATTGCTGTGAGTGTATCAACAGCATTTCTCACATTGTCTACTCTATCTGGCGTACTAATAATTGTTTTCGTCAATAAAATTTGTGCAACTGTCACACTATATTTAGAAAACATTTCATCATACACATGCATTAATTCGCATTGTCCAACTGCTGCCGCTGCTTGTTTCGTTGGAGTATCTTTGGGACGTTCTTTCAGATTTAATTTTCCGACACCAAGACCCACTGCACCAGAAGAAACTAAAATAATTTCATGTCCTGCATTTCGCAAATCCGCAAGTACCCGTGTTAAATTCGTCATACGGCGAATATTTAATTTTCCTGTTTTATGTGCTAGCGTAGAAGTCCCTAATTTAATCACAATTCTTTTTTTATCTTTTAAATTTATCATAGATTCCAATCCTTTCAATTTACTTGATTCACGGGCTTGCCATTTAAATAACATTCTAAATTATTTACAACGATTTTAATTAATCTATCCCGAGTTTCAACCGCAGACCACGCAATATGGGGCGTTATCAGGCAATTTTTTGCAGTTTTTAATGGCGTATCTGGAGACATTGGCTCTTGTGCCAGAACATCAACACCAGCACCTGCTAATTTATCTTGATTTAACGCATTAGCTAAATCCTGTTCGCAGACAATCCCACCCCTAGCCGTATTAATTAAATATGCTGTCGGCTTCATGAGAGCAAGTGTTTTTTGACAAATTAAATTTTCCGTTTGTTCAGTCAATGGACAATGAATGCTAATAATATCAGCATGTTTAAAAATTTCTTCTTGTGAAACAAATTGATATTCACAATTTTCTGGAATCGTTCTTGTGTTTATAATCACTTGCATACCAAAAGCTTCAGCGACTTTTGCAACACGTTTGCCAATACTGCCATAGCCAATAATGCCAAATATTTTACCATATAATTCATGTACTGGATAGGGAAAATAAGAAAATACTGGACTTCGTTCCCATTCGCCTGATTTAACAGCATTATGATATTTTGGCATATTGCCTGCCAAATCCAACAACAACGCAAATGTATGCTGAACAACTCCATAAGTCGAATATTCTCCAGCATTGCAGACTGTAATATTTTTTTCTGTTGCTGATTGTATATCAATATTATTATAACCTGTTGCAAATAAGCCAATATATTTCAAATTCTTACATTTTTCTATGACTTCTCTGGTAATCGGCGTTTTATTACATAGCACAATATCTGCATCTGCAATTTTTTCTGCAACTTCTTCGGGCTTTGTTGTCCCGTTACAAATCACTTGACCAAATCTTGAAAATTCATGTTCAATTTGCTTTCGCATATCAGGCAATGCAAGTGTATCTCCGTCAGGAATGACTATTTTCATCAAATTTCCTCCTGTTCATTTGCCTGTTTTGTTTCTTCTTGTGTCTCTGAATTTTTAGATTTTTTGTCTTTATCTATTGTAAGTGAGAGTATCAAAGCTACAAACAATGCAATAAATTCAAATACACCAACACCATAAAATAATGTCGTATTATCCTGTGCGATATACGGCAACAATGTACACGGAAACGCTATTGTTAATACAAGATAATGCTTTTTTTTATAACGAATAAACTGCATTCCAAATATTAAAATTGACAACAACGCTAAAAATACATGCAATCCTGTTTGAATCGGAAACAAACTATTAATGACTTCTGTTTTTTCCAAAATTATCAGCTCCTAATTTTTATGATTTATTTTTTATTTATGCTATTATTATATCACAAATAAATTCTAATTGCAATAGCAAGAATTTATTTTTTTATCCTGCAAATTGACTTTGATATAAACTTGCATAATAACCGCCTTGTTGCATCAGCATATCATGATTGCCCTGTTCCATAATATTGCCGTCCTGCATAACAAGAATCCAGTCCGCACTGCGAATGGTAGATAATCTATGTGCAATAATAAAACTTGTTTTACCTTGCATTAATGTTTCAAAAGCTCTTTGAATTCTGTGTTCTGTTCTTAAATCAATGCTGCTGGTCGCTTCATCTAAAATTAACATAGGCGGATTTGTCAGCATAATTCTGGCAATACATAATAATTGCTTTTGTCCCTGTGATAAGCCTGAATTATCAGAAATAACAGTATCATAGCCATCTGGCAAACGTTTAATAAAACCATGTGCATGAGCAGAACGTCCAGCTTGTTCAATTTCTTCACGAGTAGCATTTGGCTTACCATAGGCAATATTTTCCGCAACTGTTCCTGTGAAAATCCATGTTTCTTGTAATACCATGCCAAATTGTTTTCTTAAACTATCACGAGTTAAATTTTTAGTTGACTTGCCGTCCAGTAAAATTTCACCTTTTTGAATCTCATAAAATCTTAATAATAAATTAATAATAGTCGACTTACCACAGCCTGTTTTGCCAACAATGGCAATTTTCTGTCCTGTGTGGGCATGCATACTAAAATCCTGAATTAATTTTTTATCTTCTGTATAAGAAAATGCAATATGATTCATTTGCAAGTCACCATGACAAGAATTTAATATTTCACAATTAGAATCATCTGGCTCTGACGGTGTATCAAGTATTTCAAATACTCTTTTCGCACAGGAAATTGCATTTTGCAATTCCGCAAACACACCTGAAATTTCATTAAATGGCTTTGTATATTGATTTGCATATGTCAGAAAAGTTGCTAATTCTCCAACAGTCATAACACCAATCCAAGGCAACGCACCAACTGCACCTAATGCACCAACTGTTCCGACTACGGCATAAATTAAATTATTCACAAATCTGGTTGCTGGATTACTGATAGACGCAAAAAATGTTGCTTTTAATCCTGCCTGGCTTAATTCCTGATTAATCGCAAAAAATCTTTGTTCTGCACGGTCTTCATAAGCAAATGCTTTGACAAGTTTTTGATTGCCGACAAGTTCTTCAGTCAATGCTCCAATATTGCCACGCAATGCAGATTGTTTCTGAAAAGCATCATGAGATAATTTTGTAATTTTCGTAGCAACCAGTAAAGAAATAGGTGTCATAATCACAACGATTAATGCAATTTTACTATTAATCCTCAGCATTAAAATTAATACACCTAAAATAGTGACAATGCCTGTAAATAACTGTGCAAAGCCCTGTAACAAGCCGTCAGATAGAATTTCAATATCAGAAATCACTCTTGCAATCATATCCCCTCTTTGATTGCTGTCAATATAAGAAATTGGCAATTCTTCTAATTTTGCTGTTAATTCAGAACGCAGATTTTTTACTGTTCCAAATGCAAGTTTATTAATAAATAAACTCTCCAACCATTGAAAAATGCCACTGATTAGAACAGTAATTGCTAATATCATCGCAATTTTTCCAAGTTCTGCAAAATTTACATTGCCCTCTGAAACAGCGAAATCTATCGCTCTGCCAATTAAAATTGGTGCAACTAAAGACAAAGAAATTCCTATTAATGTAAAAATAATTGTTAAGATAAAATATACCAGATAAGGCTTGCAATATTTTAAAATTCTGAAAATAATCTTCATAACTAATCTCCTTACTGCATTTGTGAATGATAAATTTCCTGATATACTTCACAAGTATTTAATAATTCATCATGAGTCCCTTTGCCAACACATTTCCCGTCATCTAATACTAAAATTAAATCTGCATGCATAAGCGAAGTCGCACGCTGTGAAATAATCACTTTTGTCATATTTTTGCATTGTTCTTTTAAAGCTGTCCGCAATTTCGCATCTGTTGCATAATCTAATGCACTCATACTGTCATCTAAAATTAAAATTTCTGGTGTATTGGCTAAAGCTCTTGCAATTGTCAATCTTTGTTTTTGACCGCCAGAAAGATTTCTGCCACCTTGTACCAAATGCGTATTTAACCCATATTGCAATTGATTGACAAATTCAGAAGCCTGTGCAATTTCTAAAGCATTTTGCATATCTGATTCTGAAATATTCTCATCAGCCCATTTTAAATTTTCTGCAATTGTCCCTGTGAATAATACAGCTTTTTGAGGCACTAAGCCGATTTTTTTATTCAATGCTTTTAATTGGTAATTTTTAATATTTTTTCCAAATACTTCTATTTCACCCTGTGTGACATCATAACTTCTGTAAATTAGCCCTGCAAGCGTTGATTTTCCTGAACCTGTACCGCCAATAATTCCTAAAGTCTGCCCTTTTTTAATTTCAAAATTAATATTTTCTAATATATTATCACCAGCTCCTGTATAAGAAAAATTAACATGATTAAATTTAATTGCAATTTCTGAATTTGCACTATCGGGCAATTCTGAACCGTCTTGCATAGTAGGCACTGTTTCTAATACTTGTGCGACACGAATGGAAGAAGCTTGTGCTTTTGTTAAGATAACAACCAGATTTGCAAATGCAATCATAGCTAATAAAATCTGTGTCATGTAATTTGCAAATGCTGTCAAATCACCTTGTGTTAATCTGCCTGTATTCACATGTACACCACCAAACCATAGCACAGCTACTATGCCCAGATTAATTACAATAAAAGTTAACGGATTCAATACAGCAGAAATTTTTCCTACTGTCAACATGCTTTTTTCTAAATCTGCACATTCATCAGCAAAAGCTTTTACTTCTTGTTTTTGACGGGAAAATGCTCTGATTACACGAACACCTTCCAGATTTTCTCCAGTATGTCGGGCGATATTATCTAATTTTTTTTGATTTTTTGTATACAACGGAATCGTTCTGCTCATAACAAAATATAATAAAAGCCCCACAATAGGTGCAATTGCAAGAAAAATCAGAGATAATTTTGCATCTATGATAAATACCATGACAATTGCACCAATAATTAAAAATGGCGCTCTTGATGCAAGTCTGATAAACATATTGACACCAGATTGTGAAGCAGTAACATCATTTGTAATTCTGTTAATTAGCGTAGAAGTACCTAATTTATCTAATTCCGTACAAGACAAGCGATTAATATGCTGATATAATGCTTTTCTTAAATCTGCTCCATAATGAAATGCACATTTTGCTGCCAGATACTGACATGTAATGGCAAAGCACATGCCACAAATGCCTAATACTACAATTAATGCACACATTTTGCCAATATAGCTAGTATTATTTTGACTAATTCCATTATCAATAATTTTCGCCATGACAATCGGCACTAGTAATTCAAAAATCGCCTCTAGTAATTTAAACAGAGGACCTAGAATTAATTCTAGCTTATAGGGCTTTAAAAATCGAAATAATTTTTGCATAAAAAAATTTTCCCCCTTAAATATTAAAATCTTTTTTTCAT
>CAMWUF010000063.1 GCA_947177375.1 uncultured Ruminococcus sp. | reverse complement strand
TTTTAATGTAATTTAATCTAATCATACTTTACTGAAAGCACAGCATAAGCAATTAACGTTCCGATTCCAATCGTCAATAATATTAATTTCTTCCATTGAGATTTGCTATCCTGACAAATTTGAAATATATTAGGCTGTAATTTACTATAACAAATTTTAATTTTATCGCCTTGTTTCCAGTAATACTGCCATTCGGGAAAAAATTGCCGACTGGTTGCAATCTGTTCTCCCTGCTCTGTCATATAACGCACAACAGGAGCAATTGTTTCTATTTCACTATGATTGCGATAAATTCTCTGTGTCACCTGTGAAATAATTTCGCCCTCTGTGATAACAGGTTTTTTAATATTTCTATGCTGTTCTGGCAAACAGGCAAGCAAAATACAAATTCCTGCAATCAAAATCGGCAATAATTTTAAAATTAAAATCATCAAAATTATCTGAATTGCGTGCCAATGCCCTCATTGGACAAGATTTCAATCAAAATCGAATGTGGCACTCTGCCATCAATCACAGACGTTTTTTTCACACCACGGCGAACCGCTTCTACACAGCAATCAATTTTAGGAATCATACCGCCCGAAATAATACCACGCTTTTTCATAAAAGGCACTTCACTGACATTTACAGAAGAAATCAACGTACTAGCATCATTTTTATCACGTAATAATCCTGCAATATCTGTTAATAAAATTAAATTTTCTGCTTTGAGTTCAGCAGCAATTCTGGCAGCAGCTGTATCAGCATTAATATTATAAGCCTGTCCTTTTTCGTCACATGCAACAGTGGCAATCACAGGAATCACGCCATTATTTAAAGCATCTATAATAGGCTTTTTATTTACTTTTACAATTTTGCCAACATAGCCTAAATCTTCATCATTTTCGCCATAAGCTCTTTCAGCAAGCAGCATTTTTTCATCTAATCCACAAAGTCCAATTGCCTGACCGCCCATTTGTCCTAAAAGCGTCACTAATTCTTTATTTACTTTTCCAGCAAGAACCATTTTTACAACATCAATTGTTGCTTCATCTGTATAACGCAAGCCATTAATAAATTTACTCTCAATGCTCAATCTTTTCAGCATATCATTAATTTCAGGTCCTCCGCCATGAACTAATACAATTTTTACGCCAACTAAGGCTAATAATATAATATCACTCATGACAGCCTGTTTTAAATTTTCATTTGTCATAGCATTACCGCCATATTTAATCACAACGACTTTATCATGATATTTGCGAATATATGGCAACGCATCAATTAAAATTTTTGCTCTTACTGAATTAGAAATATTTTTAATTTCCTCCATGCTAACAGCTCCTTAACTTCTTAGCTTTTACTTAGCTTCTATAATCGCCATTAATTCTGACATAATCATATGTCAAATCACAGCCCCATGCAACAGCAGAGCCTGCACCTGTTCCGATAGTAACAGAAACTAAAATTTCTTCTTCGGACAAAATTTCTTTTGCCTGTTCTTCTGAAAATTCCACACCTGCACCATTTCTGCAAACAGCAATACAGCCCTTTGCAGAACTTAAATTTACAGCAACTTGCTGAATATCAAATTCCGCAGGAGCATAGCCAATTGCACATAAAATTCTTCCCCAATTGGCATCTTCTCCAAAAATAGCAGCTTTAAACAAGTTTGACATAATCACAGATTTTGCAACAATTTCAGCAGTTTTGTCATCTTTTGCACCATCACAAAGACATTCAATTAATTTTGTTGCACCCTCGCCATCTCTTGCCATCATACGAGCTAAATTCATTAAGACAGCATATAATGCATCTTTGAAAATTTCATATTCTGGACTAACAGCTTGTATGAAATTATTTTCTGCTTCACCATTTGCAAGAATACAAACCATATCATTTGTAGACGTGTCGCCATCTACACTAACACGATTTAAAGTAACTGCAACAACTTCACGCAAAGCATTCTGTAACATTTCAGATGAAATATTGCAATCTGTTGTCAAAAACGTCAGTGTTGTTGCCATATTTGGGTGTATCATGCCACTGCCTTTAAGCATACCGCCAAGTGTACAAGTTTTGCCATTCAGCATAAATTTTACAGCGACTTCTTTTGGTTGTGTATCCGTTGTCATGATAGCATTCACAGCAGAAGCATTGCCTTTTGGATTTAAACCTTTTGCTAATTCTGGAATCCCTGCAATAATAGGCTCAATTGGCAAAGGCTGACCAATGACACCAGTAGACGCAACAATAACATCTTCTGGCTGTAATCCCAAAGCATTGGCTGTTAATTCACACATTTTTTCTGCTTTTGCAATTCCGTCAGCATTACAAGTATTCGCATTGACAGAATTCACAATCACAGCTTGTGCCATACCGTCCTGTAAATTTTTTCTAGTTACAGTAATTGGTGCGCCTTGTACTTTATTTGTCGTATACATCGCACTTGCATTGCATTTTTTTTCAGCATAAATCATAGCTAAATCATTTTTATCAGGATTACTATCTGGTTTTAATCCGCAATGTATGCCATTTGCTATAAAACCTTTTGCTGCACAGACACCACCATTTATAAATTTAAAATCTTTGAAATTTTTCTTCTTCAACAATTCATAACACCTCATTTCAGCCCAGTTTCTTCATCAATGCCCATCATGATATTTAAGCACTGCACAGCAGCTCCAGACGCTCCCTTGCCTAAATTATCCAATCTTGCACAAAGTAAAATCTGTTCATCATTGCCAAAAGTAAAAATTTCAAGTTTATTTTTTCCACTCAGCGTATTAGACGCTAAGAAAAACGCTTTCTGTTCTTCTGGTGGCATAATTTTATTGACAGTTACAAGCTTTGCAGTTTCGTAATGCTCCTGAAACATAGCATTTACTTGTTGAATTGTAATTTTCTTGTCTAACATTCTGGTCTGAATCGGCACAGAAACGACCATGCCACTATAATAATCACAAATAATTGGATTAAACATAGGCTTATATTTTAAACCTGAAAATAATTGCATTTCAGGCAAATGCTTATGCTCTTGTGATAATGCATACTGACGAGGTGAATAAAATTCTTCTGGTTTATCAGCACTTTCATATACTGCAATTGCATTTTTTCCTGCACCGCTATAACCTGAAGTTGCATAAGCAAATACTGAAAAATCTGCTGGTAACAAGCCATTTTTGACCATTGGATATAACATAGAAATAAATCCGCTTGCATAGCACCCTGGCACAGCTGTTTTATTAGAATCAATTATTTTATTTCTGAATTCTGTTGACAGCTCTGGAAAACCATAAGCCCAATCTGGATTGGTTCTATGTGCTGTAGAGGCGTCAATGATTTTAGTATGATTTCCAGCAAGTGTAACAGCCTCTCTTGCAGCATCATCTGGCAAACACAAGAACGTAACATCTGATTCTGCCATAATTTCTGCACGTTTTGCATTGTTATGTCTGTCTTGGTCTGCAATTTTTAATAATAAAATATCTTCTCTTTGTTCTAAACGGCTAATAATTTTCAGACCAGTTGTTCCTGCCTGACCATCTACATAAACTTTTATGGACATGTTATTTGTCCCCCTTTTTATTTTCTTTTTGCTTCGTTTCTTCCTGTTCTTCTTCGTCATCAGGTTCACGTGGGCATTTCCATAAACTATATGCACAGCAAGCAATTAAACAAAAAACTGCCCAACCAATAGAAATGCCAAAACTATTAATAAACTGTCCTATCAGGAATTCCCCAATTATCCAGATTAACACGCTTAGAAACGTCAATGCAAAAATAAATAGAAACTGTCTTTTTTTCATGTGTTTTGATAATTTGCTAAATTATCCCGAAGCTCCTGGAGCTGTATTTTTACAGACTTTGGTGACGGCGAACCATAAGAACAACGTTCTTTTACACAAGTTTCTAAATGAATTGCTTGATAAACATCTTCTGTGAATAAATCCGTCATGCTCTGATAATCTTCTAATGGCAAAGTTTCCAAAGTCAGATTTTTTTCAATACATTTTGCAACAAGAGTACCTGTAATTTTATAGGCATCTCTGAACGGCATGCCTTTTTTGACTAAATAATCTGCACAATCAGTTGCATTAATAAAGCCTTTTGCAGCAGCATTCCGCATATTATTTTTTAATACATGCATGGTTTTCAGCATAGGAATAAACGTTTTTAAACAAAGCTCTGTATTATCAATCGCATCAAAAATAGCTTCTTTATCTTCCTGCATGTCTTTGTTATATGCCAGAGGCAAGCCTTTCATCATAGATAACAGCGTAATTAAATCGCCATTGACACGACCTGTTTTGCCACGGATTAATTCTGTGACATCAGGATTTTTTTTCTGTGGCATAATCGAAGAACCCGTTGCATAAGCATCGTCTAATTCAATAAATTTAAATTCCCAAGAACACCATAAAATAATTTCTTCTGAAAATCTTGACAAATGCGTCATTAAAATGGACAATGCACAGCAAATTTCAATGCAAAAATCTCTATCAGAAACGCCATCTAAGCTATTTGCAACAGGCTGACGAAATTTTAATAATTCTGCTGTCATGTGTCTGTCAATTGGATAAGTTGTCCCTGCCAAAGCACCACTTCCAAGTGGGCATTCATTCATACGGTCAACCGCATCAATTATGCGTTCATAGTCACGTTTTAACATTTGTGCATAGGCAAGCAAGTGATGTGCAAATGTAATCGGCTGCGCTCTCTGCAAATGCGTATAACCTGGCATAATTGTTTCCGTATGCTGTTCTGCAATGTCACAGATAGTATTTGCAAGTTCTAAAATTAATTTTTTTACAACTTGCATTTCATCACGCAGATATAATCTGATATCTAATGCAACCTGGTCATTTCTGGAACGTGCTGTATGCAGACGCTTTCCTGTTGCACCAAGTCTTTTCGTTAATTCTGCCTCTATAAACATGTGAATATCTTCTGCATTCGGGTCAAATTCCAGTACGCCATTTTGGATATCATTAAGAATTTCTTGCAGACCCTTGACAATCATTTCACTTTCAGATAGTGCAATAATGCCACATTTGCCTAACATTGTTGCATGTGCAATACTGCCTTGAATATCCTGTTCATACATTCTGGCATCAAATGCAATCGAAGAATTAAATGCATTCACAGTTTCATCTATTTCTTTTGAAAATCTTCCTGCCCAAAGTGCCATAATCTTCCTCCGCTGATAAAATGCAAATGCCGGAGATTTTAAAAAATCTCCGTGCGTTTACAAAAAATTTTATAATTATTTTCCATTCTTTTCAGCACGTTTTTTATCAAGCTGTGCTTTTACTTTAATCGGCAGACCGAACAAATTAATAAATCCTGCACTGTCTTTCTGGTCATATACTTCATCAGCATCAAAAGTTGCAACTTCTTCATCATAGAGTGTATAAGGAGAAGTCACACCAGCATTAATAATATTGCCTTTGTAAAGCTTTAATCTTACATCACCAGTTACAGTTTTCTGTGTTTCTGTTACAAAAGCACTCATTGCTTCACGCAAAGGCGTAAACCACTGACCATTATAAACAATATCTGCAAATTTAATGCCCAGATACTGCTTAATTCTAGCAGTTTCTTTATCAATTGTGATAGTTTCCAAAACTTCATGTGCATGATATAAAATTGCACCGCCAGGCGTTTCATAAACACCTCTGGACTTCATGCCAACAAGACGGTTTTCTACTAAATCTGCAAGACCAATGCCATTTTCTCCGCCTAATTTGTTCAAAGTCGTAACAATTTCAGTGCCATTCATTTCTTTGCCATCAATGGCTGTTGGTACACCCTTTTCAAAATGAATTGTCACATAAGTTGGCTTGTCTGGTGCTTGAATTGGAGAAACGCCCATTTCTAAAAAGCCTTCTTTTTCATACTGTGGCTCATTTGCAGGGTCTTCCAAGTCAAGACCTTCATGGGATAAATGCCAGATATTCTTGTCTTTAGAATAATTTGTTTCTCTGTTAATCTTAAGAGGAATATTATGTGCCTCTGCATAATCAATTTCTTCATCACGAGATTTCAAATCCCAAATTCTCCATGGTGCGATAATTTCCATATCTGGTGCAAAAGCCTTAATTGCAAGCTCAAAACGAACTTGGTCATTGCCTTTGCCAGTACAACCATGACAAATTGCATCTGCACCTTCTTGAATCGCAATTTCAGCGATTCTCTTAGCAATAATTGGACGTGCAAAAGATGTTCCAAGCATGTAACGATTTTCATAAATTGCACCTGCTTGTACGGTTGGGAATACATAATCTGTAATAAATTCTTCTGTCAAGTCTTCAATATAAAGCTTAGACGCACCTGTTTTGATAGCCTTTTCTTCCAGACCATCTAATTCTGTACCCTGACCAACGTTACCAGAAACAGCAACAACTTCACAGTTGTTATAATTTTCTTTCAGCCACGGAATAATAATGGATGTATCCAGTCCACCAGAATAAGCCAATACAACTTTTTTAATTTCTTTGCCCATGAAAAAAACCTCCTAGCAAAATGTTTTTTTTAATTATACATCATCTATCAGACAATGTCAAGAACTTTTCGAATAAATATGCAAAAATTTTTTTAAATCATGAATAATATGCATATT
>CAMWUF010000062.1 GCA_947177375.1 uncultured Ruminococcus sp. | reverse complement strand
TTATACCACATTTTTTACTTTGTTTCCACTTTGTTATTCATGCGATTGGTCTGTACAAAAAATTATCTTTTTGAAAAACATATAATACTAGCCTATCAAAAATAAATTTACATGTTAGGCATAGGTGCAATATAAAAGCCTAATTTGTGAAAATAATACCAATCTAATACTTTATTTTCAGTGATATTTAAAGCAAGCAGGATTTCTTTGGCAAATTCCATTGGTGCTGTTCCGTTAGCTGTAATAATATTTTTATCATGGACGGCTTGTTTAGCAATATAATTTGCCTCGCCTGTGTAATTCGCACCTGCCCATTGTTTTAAATCCATTAAACTATTACCAGTATGCATGACATGATTTAAAATTCCAGTTGTTGCCAAAAAGGCAGAAGCGTCACAGATACCAGCTAAAATTTTTCCTTTTTGATAACAAGTATTGACAAGCTTAGAAATTTCTTCTGTATTTGCAGTTCGCCATGTCATACCACCAATTAAAATCACTGCTTCATAATTATCTGGAATAGATAAAATATCATAGTCAGGCAATACTTTAAATCCACCGATTGACTGGACAAAATCATTCGATAAAGACACTGTTTTTATTTCATATTCGCCTTGTCCTAACATAGCAATTGCAGATGAAATATATGCGACTTCCCAATCTGCATACTGTTGTAAAATTACAAATAATATTGTTTTCTTCATGCTGTTTTTTCCTCCATCAATTCTAATTTACAGTATTCTTGTTGCTTTACTGATTATTTTTATTATATCACATGTCATTGCAAAAGTCAATATTAACAAAAAAGCATGTATAGATATGAAAAATAAATTTTTACAAATTTTCCCATAAATTGCCCTTTCTGTCTGAAATTTTCTTTTATAATTTTGATAGAAAACGGAAACGCTATTGATGTGCATGCTAACGCATTGCATAAATTTAAAAAATTAAAAATTCAAAATTTAAGAAAGTAGGTGAAGCATGCAATTTTATTATAAAAAAAATATTAAAAAAAGGCTCGCAATGCTTGCCACACTTTTACTGTTACAGCCTGTTACAAGTGCATTATATTATTCAGGGCATTTAGCAGATAATTATTATATACACCGTGGGGAGACACTAGAATTTAACACAATATTGCCGATTACAGCAACACCAACAGAAGCCGTGACGGCAACGGTTGCACTTTCAAAAGCTAATATCAATTCTGCAAATCAAATGCAATTAAAATTATTTAATATTTTTCCTGTGAAACAAGTACAAGTGCAAACTGTTGAAGAAATTATGCTTGTTCCCTGTGGGCAACCATTTGGTGTAAGAATGCTTATGGACGGCATCATGGTAATTGGATTTGGCGAAGTGGAATCAAAAACAGGTGGTTGTTGTCCTGCTGTAGAAACTGGTATTTTAGAGGGCGATATTATTAAACAAATTAATCATCAAGAGATTACCAGCACCAATGACTTTAAAAATGCCGTAGCAAATTCTAACGGCAATGCGTTGGAATTAACAATACAAAGAGATGATAAATTTCTTGATTTAACGCTTTTTCCAAAATATTCTGTCATGGAACAATGTTGGCAAACGGGGCTTTGGGTACGTGACAGCACAGCTGGTATTGGAACACTAACTTATTATGAACCATCTAGTAAATGCTTTGGCGGTTTGGGACACCCTATTTGTGATGCAGACACGGGAGAATTAATTCCTTTGGGCAGTGGCGTTGCAGATACAGTGACAATTAATGGTGCAATTAAAGGACAAGCAGGTTCTGCTGGACAGCTACAGGGATATTTTTCCGCACAAGAACCAATCGGAACATTAGATTATAATGGCAAATGCGGTGTATTCGGGCATTTAGAAAATTTTCCAAGTGACGCACAGGCAATTCCTTTGGCATTAAAACAAGAAATTACACTCGGTGAAGCTGTAATTTTAACAACAGTACAGGGCAACGAACCAAAAGCCTATTCTGTAGAAATTACAGCATTAGACTATACAGACGACACACAAAACATGATAATTGAAGTCACAGACGAAGAATTATTAAATTATACAGGCGGAATTGTACAAGGCATGAGTGGCAGTCCGATTATACAAAATGGCAAATTAGTAGGAGCTGTTACACATGTTTTTGTCAGTCAGCCCTCTATGGGTTATGGTATTTTTGCAGAAAACATGTATGAATATACCAGAAGCACAGAACAAAAAGCAAGTTAAAAAATAATAAAAAAAGGGCTGCCATATTGGCAGCCCAATAGAGTATGTCCGCTTTTTATCTATTTTCGTCATTGAAGCCGCTTTCCACCAGTTCAACCAGTGCTTCAACGGCTGCTGATTCGTCACTACCATCAGCAATAATACGAATATCCGTGCCACCAACGATACCAAGAGACAAAATGCCCAACAGGCTCTTTGCGTTTACACGGCGTTCTTTCTTTTCAATCCAGATAGAGGACTTGAATTCGTTCGCTTTCTGAATAAAGAAAGTTGCTGGTCTTGCATGCAGACCTACTTGATTTTGAACAGTTACATCTTTCACAAACATAAAAAACTCTCCCATCTTTGCAACACTGCAATATAATTTAATCACTTTGCATAATGTAATTATACATGCAAATTTCAATCTAGTCAATAGTTTTTTTTAATATTCAGACGTTTTTTTTCAAAATTCTACGGTTTGTTAAAACAAAAGCCTATTGACAGACTTATTATTTGTACATATTCACAAATGCTAGCAATCATAATTTTTGTGAAATATACTATTCGTATCGTACAAATTTCAACTGAAAATTCTGTGCAGGGTGCTATAAATTTTGTCAATTTTTGTCAATCCATAATTGA
The DNA here is from genome assembly GCA_947177375.1 of uncultured Ruminococcus sp. Lineage (GTDB taxonomy): Bacteria > Bacillota > Clostridia > Oscillospirales > Ruminococcaceae > UBA3855. The sequence continues at coordinate 3,760 of CAMWUF010000062.1, read as the reverse complement.
TACAAATCAGGACGCTTTTCTTGCGTCACACGCAAACTTTCCTGAGCATGCCACTGAGCAATTTTCAAATGATGCCCAGATAATAATACACTTGGAACAGATAAATTTTCCCATGTTTCAGGTTTTGTATATTGGGGATATTCTAGCAAGCCATTCCAATGGCTTTCTTCTTCAAAGCATAACGCAGAAGATAATACATTGGGACACATTCTTGCAATCGCATCTGTCAGCACCAAAGCAGGCAGTTCTCCTCCCGTTAATACATAATCACCAATAGAAATTTCTTCATCAATGATTTTATCTAATACTCTCTGGTCAACGCCTTCATAATGTCCACAAAGCAAAAATAAATTTTCTTTTTTAGATAATGCGACAGTTTTTGCCTGTGTTAATACATGCCCTTGTGGAGACAAAAAAATACTATAAGGCTTTTGGCTTAATTCTTCACAAACAGCTTGCCAACAGCGATAAATTGGCTCTGCTTTCATGACCATACCCATTCCGCCACCATAGGGCGTATCATCTGCACGGCGATGCTTATCTGTTGTATAGTCTCTGATATTATGACAATGAATTTCAATTGCTCCTGATTTTCTAGCACGACCAATAATACTTTCTGACAAAACAGTTTCACACATTTCTGGAAATAACGTTGCAATATCAATCCGTATCATCAAACAGCCCTCTCAATGGTCTAATTTTCATCATGCCTAATTCTAAATTTGTTTCTAAAATCACATCAGGAATTGCAGGTGCAAGATATTCTTTTTTTTCTTGTGCATTCCAGATAGCATAGACATCATTTGCACCCGTTTGCATGACATCACGAATCACACCCCATAATTTTCCGGTATCAATATCTATTACTTGCAAACCGATTAAATCCTGAATAAAATAACAATTTTCTTCTAATGCTACATCTTGTCTGTCCATATAAAGCACTTGATTTTTTAACTTTTCTGCCTGTTCACGGGTATTGCAATTTTCTATTCGCATAATCACAAGATTTTGCTGGATTTTTGTTTTTATAATTTTAATTTCTTTTTTTCCTTGATTATCTAAATATAATTTCTCAAAAGAACACAAAAACGTCACATCATCACACCACGGGTAAACTTTCAGCTCCCCTTGCAGACCATGGACGTTTGTTATTTTTCCGATTTCTAAAAAACGCTTTTGCATAAAATTCACCTGTATCAGCCGATTTCCACTGCAATGGCATCTATGCCTTTTCTAGTTGCACCAGAACGCATAATTGTTCTAATGGCTTTTGCAATTCTGCCTTGCTTGCCAATGACTCTGCCCATATCATTTTCTGCAACACGTAAATGAAATACAATCACACCTTCTTGATTTGGTTCATCTTGTGTAATTTCAATTGCAGAAGTATCTTCTACCAGACCTACAACAATTGCATATAATAAATCTTTCATAATAAAAAAAAATCCTTTCTTCATGCCGTCAATTCCCCTCACTTGCAAGCAAAATAACTTGCAAAGCGAGGGATAATTCAGGCACTATCCATTTTTAGCTTTTAGATTAAAGCACGCCCTCTTTTTTCAGCAGAGTTTTGACAATATCTGTTGGTTGCGCACCTTTGCCAATCCATTCTTTGGCTTTTTCAGCATCTACTTTTACAATAGATGGTTCTTTTGTTGGGTCATAATAACCGATTTCGTCAATGCTTCTGCCATCTCTTGGGAAACGAGAATCAGCAACTACAATACGATAGAACGGCGCTTTTTTTGCACCCATTCTTCTTAATCTGATTTTTACTGCCATTTTAAATTCACCTCACAAATTTAATATAAATTTAATATTTAATATATATTTCATGCGGAAACCGCATAAAAAAGCGAATCATTATTTTCTTTTTTTAGGCTTCATACCAGGCATATTATCAAAATTCATGCCTGCAAAAGAACGCTTTGCCTGTCGAAGCATAGCCTTTTGTTTTTTGCCTTTGCTGGTAAATTGCTTCATAACTTTCTGCATTTGTTCAAATTGCTTTAACAACCGATTGACATCTTCTACTTTCATGCCACTGCCTTTGGCAATACGTCTTTTTCTGGACGGATTAATCATTGCAGGTTTCGCACGTTCTGCAGGTGTCATTGCTAAAATAATTGCTTCTAATCTATCAAATTGTTTATCATCTAAGGCACTGTCATCTATTTTATCTCCACCAGGGAACATAGAAACAATGCTTTTGAGTGAACCCATTTTACGGATTTGTCGGAGCTGTTCCAGCAAGTCTGTCATGTCAAATTTTTGTTCCTGCATTTTTCTTGTCAGCTTTTCAGCTTCTTTATGGTCAATCACATTTTCAGCACGTTCAATTAAAGTCAAGACATCGCCCATGCCTAAAATTCTAGATGCCATGCGTTTGGGATGAAATTTTTCAAATTCATCAAGTTTTTCACCCATGCCGACAAATTTAATTGGCTTACCAGTGACAGCTAATACAGATAATGCTGCACCGCCTCTTGTATCAGAATCTAATTTTGACATCAGAATACTATCAATGCCAAGGGCATCATCAAAAGCTTTTGCTACATTGACAGCATCTTGTCCTGTCATTGCATCTACAACTAACATAATTTCATCAGGGTGTGTGGCTTCTTTTACGTCCTGCAATTCCTGCATTAATTCCACATCAATATGCAAACGCCCTGCTGTATCTAAAATAATAATATCATGTCCATAATCTTTGGCATATTTCACAGCTTGTGTTGCAATTTTTACAGGATTTATCTGTCCCATTTCAAATACAGTGACATTGGCTTTTTCGCCAACGACTTGTAATTGCTGAATTGCAGCAGGTCTGTAAATATCACAGGCAACTAATAATGGTCTGTGTCCTTCTGCTTTGAGATATTTTGCTAATTTTGCAGAATGTGTTGTCTTACCTGAACCTTGTAAACCACACATCATCATAACAGTTGGCGGTTTAGAAGACATGTTAATTCTTACATTATCATTGCCCATGAGCTGAATTAATTCATCATTGACGATTTTAATTACCTGCTGTGCAGGTGTCAGACTAGATAATACATCTTCGCCGACAGCTCTTTTAGAAACCTTTGCAACAAAATCTTTTACGACTTTATAGCTAACATCTGCTTCCAGCAAAGCAAGACGTACTTCACGCATAGCTTCTTTGACATCACTTTCTGTCAGTCTGCCATGAGATTTTAATTTTTTAAATACATTGCTTAATTTTTCAGAAAGTCCCTCAAATGCCATGAAAAATGCTCCTTTTATGATAATAATGCAAGCCCGTTTCTTGCCAATTCTGCAATTTTTTCTGATTCAGAATTTTTTACAATTTGCTCCAGACAAAATCGCATTTGTGATATTCTCTCTGCCATGCCTAATTTTTCTTCTGTCTGCAATAATATATTTTCCGAATGCCGTAAACTATCCCTTACAGCTTGTCTTGTAATATTTTGCATTTCTGCGATTTCTGACAAAGAAAAATCTTCATTATAATATAGCTCTGCAATTTGTTGTTGACGTTCTGTTAATAATTCACCGTAACAATCTAACAAAAGCACATATTTTAAATTCTTAGCCATGGAATGCCTCCTGTGTAAAGTAAAATTGCTTTCCACTTCCAGACTTTACTTAGTATAGCATATTTTTTTCAGAATGTCAAGATAATTTTTAAAAAATATTTTTTCTTACCAAATTAGCAATTTTTCTATCATTTTTCAATTATTTTTATACCTGTTGACAAATATCTTACTTTATGCTATAA
>CAMWUF010000061.1 GCA_947177375.1 uncultured Ruminococcus sp. | reverse complement strand
GTAGTGCTGATTGTGCAGGCGTTTTATATGGATTGAATCAATTATTAAATTTAAATTATTCTAATCAGGAATTAAGAAATTTAGGTGTGCAATTGGGTGCAGATGTTCCGTTTTTTTTATTAGGCGGAACAGCATTTGCACAGGGGATTGGCGAAATTTTAACAGTATTAAAGCCTTTGCAACAGTTGCCATTAGTTATAATAAAAGGCAAAGAAAGTATTTCTACACCAGAAGCTTATCGTGCGATTGATAAATTAAAAAATCCAGTACATCCAGATACAGAATCTATGTTACAGGCAATTGCAACACAGGATAAAAATTTATTATGCCAAAGCTGTGCAAATTTATTTGAATCGGTTATTGATTGTCAAGATGTAATGCGTGCAAAAACGGCTTTATTAAAATATGGTGCAAAATGTGCTGTCATGACAGGAAGCGGTTCAGCAGTATTTGGTATTTTTGAAAATCAAGAATCTGCACAGGTTTGTGCAGAAAAATTAAAACAGGATTTTGTATTTGTGCAAGCATGTTTCACAGAAGAAAAAAATTTTACTGAAATTCAGGAGGTTTTATTTTGAAAAAAAAGCAGTTGACAGCTTGTATGTTAAGTTTATTAATAATCTCTGGATTGCAGAATATTTCTATCTCTGCAAATGCAAAAAAATCTGGCTTACATATGGGTCGTTTTACAAATTATGCACAATATGAAAATGCAACAGCATCTGGCAGATTGTCTGCTTCTAATGAAACTAGTGTTGCAAGAGTCAATGAAATTTTGCCTGAACAGTTTGACTTGCGGAAATTAGGCTTAGTTAGTTCTGTGAAAAATCAGAAAAGTACTGGCATGTGTTGGAGTTTTTCTGCAATGTGTACCATCGAAACTGGTTTGATTGCAAGACAACCTTGGATTGATTTGTCAGAATGGCATCTTGGTTATTATACTTATTCTGAAAAATTTGGTTTTCCATTGCGAACGAATACAGATAGTGATGACGTGTTCAAACAAGGTGGTAATTTTTATATGCTAACACCTATGTTGACAGGTTGGTTAGGTCCTGTATCGGAAAATTTATTCCCGTTTGAAGATGAATCTGTATTAGACTCAGAAATAGATTGGCAGGAATGGAAAGCCCGTGCAGAATATCATGTTTCTGACGCTAATATGTTTACTTATCATGTAGAAGAAGATGTGTTTCCAGAGCAAATGCAGGCTGTAAAAGAAGCTGTTTATCAAGGACATGCTGTTTCAATGAGCTATTATAATAAAACAGCATGTTATAATTCTGAAAATAATGCATATTATTTTGACGAAGGTGAAAAGGCAGATGGAATTTATCATGCTGTTACAATTGTAGGGTGGGATGATAATTATCCAGCTGAAAATTTTAATACAAATCCTGGAATGAATGGTGCATGGCTTGTCAAAAATAGCTGGGGGGCAAATTGGGGCGGAACGGATTATGGTTATTTCTGGGTTTCTTATGCTGACCCAAGTATGACAGAAGTTTATTATCTGGAAACAGAGCCTTTACAGAAACATGATAACATGTATCAATATGATGATTATGGCTATTGGACAGCATTTTCTGTTGGTGAGGCAGATAATTCCAGTTATGTCGCAAATGTTTTTACAGCAGAAAAAGATACTTATCTGACTTCTGTTATGCTTTGTAATGCAATGCCTGATGAAGATTATAGCATTCAGGTGTATAAAAATTTAAATGAATCTACAAATCCAGTTTCTGGAATTGCTTCTGTAGAAACTGTTGGGGCATTGCATACAGCAGGTTATCATACAGTAGATTTAGCACAGCCTGTTGCTTTACAGGCAGGAGAGAAATTTTCAATTGTTGTAAAATTTTCAGGAGAATTAGGACAGCATATCACATGTGAGGCATATACAAGAAATACAGTTACTATGCCAAATGGTGAAATTACATCTGATGAAAATATGCTGACAGAAGAAATGATACGCAGAGATTTTCATGAAGGTGAAAGTTATTATAGTGCAAATGGCAAAAGATGGCATGATATTTACGAAGAAGAAATTATTGATGATGTGTATGAATTAGAAGATGGTACACAGATTTTGACTTATGCAATGCTTGGTAATATTTGCCTCAGAGGTCTGACACAAGATGCAGGCGTTGTTATTTTTTCAGAAGAAAGTAATGCTTTGCCAGTCGGAACAGAAATTTATTTAACAAGTCCTGAAAATGGAGAAATTTATTATAGTATAAATCATAGTGAAGATATGCTGTATACTTCGCCAATTGTAATGCCAGATGAAGATATTACAATTTCAGCTTATGTTATTGCAAATGGTCAGAAATATTCTATTTATGAAAAAGATTATCAGATACAGGAAGCGATGGTTTCTAGTTTATTGTCTATTGATGATAAAAATATTTCTTATTTGCAGTTTGAAGCATGTGATAATCATGAGTATATCACAACTTGGATTCCAGATAAAAATACAGATAATATAAAATTATTGCCAATGACAACAGGACAAATTACTTGTGAAGAACAAGAATTAAATTCAGGTGTTGCAATGGATTTTGAAAATTGGCAGGAAAAAGATAAATTAGTCTTGCATGTGTCACAAGAGGGAATGCAAGAAACAAGTTATATAATTTATTTGCAAAATTTTGCACTTGGTGATGTGAATACAGACGGAATAATTGACGCAAAAGATGCCACAGCTATTTTAATATATTCTGCTGAATTCGGTTCGGGTGAAGTAGTAAAAAAAAGTACAGACTGGTTAAATCGTGCAAATTATAATCAAGATAGTGAAATTGATGCGAAAGATGCGACAGAAATTTTAATTTATTCTGCAAACGAAGGTGCTGGCTTGCTAAAAACAAAAATATATTAAAATGCTAAATAAAAATTTTGTTCAGATATGTTTTGCAGAGTTCATTGACAATGAACAAGCAAGAAAATTGTTTTTTAATAATATGATAATTAAGAAAGGATAGAAGTTTATGTTAGGAAATTTCGTACAAGATGATATTATATTTCTGATTTCTGCAATTATCAGCTTTGGATTAACTTTGGCAGGAATTCTGGGCTTTGCAAAATATCTTCCGAAAGACCATGGTAGGGAATTTGCTGTAAACGGTTCGCTTTCTAAAGGTAAGGCAAGGGGAGCAGGATTAATTTTAATTTTAGCATTGATTATTTCTTGTGTGATTTGTTTGCCTTTGAACTTAGAATATATGATTTATCTGGTCGCATTGTTTGTAGAAATGATGAGTGGTTATTTAGACGATGCGTCTGAAAAGCCTTGGGGAGAACTCAAAAAAGGCTTAATTGATTTAGTTGTTGCTGTGGGCGTTTCCGTTACAGTATATTATTTTCATGGCGGAACTATTTTAATGCCAATTTTTGGGCTGGAAGCAGTGATTTCTCCACCAGTTTATATTATTTTAGGTGTCATTTTAATTTGGGCAAGCATTAATGTCACAAATTGTGCTGATGGTGTAGATGGTTTATGTGCAAGTTTATCTATTGTGACTTTGACAAGTGTATTTTTATTAATGCATATTGTCAGAAATTTATTAACAGAATCTCAAGAATCTGCAATGCTTTTTGTTTGGATAGCTATTTTAATGTTAGTCGCTTATCTTTGGTTTAATTGTTCTCCTAGCAGCATTTTAATGGGTGATGCAGGTTCAAGAGCAATTGGTTTATTTATTGCAATCGCATTTATGCTATCAGGTATGCCAATTTTATTTATTCCATGTGCATTATTATTAATTTTAGATGGCGGTTTAGGTTTAGTAAAATTAACAATTCTGCGTGTGACCAAATCAAAAAACTTTATGAAAAATATTCGTACACCAATTCATGACCATGCCAGAAAAAATAAACATTGGAGTGATACGCAAGTTGTTATCAGATTTGTATTAATTCAGATTTTGCTTTCTACGGCTGTGATGTTATCTGTGGATTATCTAATAAAGTAATTGCATCAGCAATATTTCTAAAAATAGGTGCGGCGGCATCATTGCCATATCCGCCGTCTTCCACAAGAACAGTAACAGCATATTGGGGCTTACTAATCGGAAAATAGCCTGTTATCCATGCATGACAGTATTCTTGATTCTCTTCGTCATAACGTCCCGTTTGTGCAGTAGAAGTTTTTCCTGCAACAAAGACATGTTCTGGAATTGCATTAGAATTTTCATTTTCATTGACAGCAGAAATCATCATGTCTTGCAAATAATAAGCTACATTTCGTTTAGTTGCTCTTGCATACATGGGAGAACGTTCTTCCAGAATTGTTTGATTATCATCAGTAATGCCTCTTACAAGTCTTGCAAGAGGCATTTTGCCGTTATTCGCAATGCCACATGTCATTTGTGTGACTTGTAATGGTGTTGCTGTTAAAAGTCCCTGCCCAAAACAAAAATTTGCCATTTCCGCAGGTAATGCTAAGTCTTTGATTTTTGGCAAAGTGCCACTGGAGGAAACAATGCTTTTTGATAATGCTATCTGTGTGCCAAAGCCAAAATTTTGTGCCGTCTCACGCATTAAAACAGGCTGTAAAAATTGACTGAGTTGAACAAAATAGGTATTACAGGAATAAATCATAGCTTGTTTCATGTTTAATAAATCATGTCCATTCCAGTCATGACAGCGAAAAATTTGGTTTTTAATTTCTGTACTTCCTGTACAGATGGCAGTAAAATTTTTTAAATTCTGTGTATATGCTGTTGCACAAGTCATGAGCTTAAAAATTGAACCTACGTTATAGGCATATAAACAACGATTAATTAATGGACTGTCTGAATCAGCAATCGCTTCTCCAAGTGAATCAGGTGTATAATCTGGAAAACTTGCCATTGCTAAAATATCCCCTGATTCTACATCCATAACAACAATTGCCCCTTTTTCCAGCTCCTGTGATTCGCAGATTTCCTGAATATTAATATCCAGTGTTGTGACAATGCCTAAATTTTTATTTTCTACTGGAGAGATAATTTTTTCTGCACCTGCTAATACATGTCCTGTTGCGTCAATTGTATATGTCACGCTAGCAGTATCTTCCAGATTTCGTAAAACTTGATTATAATCAGATTCTAAGCCAGTAATGCCTGTATGTTCCAGTGTATAGCCAAGTACATGCTGTGCTAAAGGATTTTCAGAATAACGTTCTGGCAATTCTAAGACTGTAATATCAGAGCTTTGAAATTCTGAATTATTTATTTCACAGGAAAATGGTTTTTTTGTTTGCAGAGCTTTTAAAATTGGTGTGATTTCTCTAGTATGTGGAAGTAATTCAGAAATAGATTCTTGCGTAGGATTCACAAATGCGTAATATTTTGATTTCTGATTGACAAAGGGCTTGAAATTTCGGTCATAAATTACCCCTTCTGCTGAACCAGCAGTAACAGTAATTTGACTTTGATGTAAAGCTGTTTCTGCATAACTACTGTTTTTCATATAAAAAGCAAGATTGGCAACTAATACAGCATTGCCTAAAATCATAATTGCCCCTAATAATGTAATGCGTTTGTACATAAAAAATCCTCCCAAAATTAAACATTATGCATAGTATGGGAGGTTTTTATTATTTTATACCAGAATAATAACATTATAAAAAAATTGCATTTTTAAAATTTACTTTCCAAAATTCTTTTACTTTTGGTAACACTTCTTGTACAATTTTTTTCAGAATATCACCATGCCAACAGACAATGAGTTCCTCTGTATTTTTCTGATAATATAATGGTTGTGATACAGATTGCTGATAATATTTAAAATAATCGTTTTCATCATATTGCATATAAATTAAACAATCTTTTCGGAAAATTTGCGTACTGGATGGATAATTATTTTTTTTATGAAAAATAAATCTGATTACATAGTTTGGCAATGTTTCCCAAGGGTGTTTCCATTCTGAAAAACGTTGCAAAGCTATTTTTTTGGCTTTTTCAATATTTACATTATCACCCATAGGAATATAATATAAATGATAATCTTCGCCGTTGCCTTGTTTATGACATTCGGGATTTAAAATGGTTTGTTTTAAAACTGATAAATATAATGGCAAAGAATCCCAACCATGTGTTTTTTCAGGATTAATCACATCTGCACGATAAACCCAATGATTCACATAGTTTCCTTGACTAATTGTAATCACTGCAATATTTTGATATTCTCCGATTTGCATAAAAATTCCCCCTATGCTTCTAACAAAATTGTAAAAGGTCCATCGTTACAAAGTGTTACTTGCATATCTGCACCAAAAATGCCTTGCTGAACAGATTTTATCTGTATTCGGAGCTGTTCGATAAAATAATGATATAACTGTTCGGCAAGTTTAGGATTTCCAGCATGTTTAAAACTTGGTCTGTTCGCTTTGCATTCTGCATATAACGTAAATTGTGAAATGACTAGTATTTCGCCATTTACGTCTTTGAGTGAAAGATTTGTTTTACCATTTTCATCAGAAAAAATCCTGAGTTTAATTAATTTATCTGCTAATTTTTTTGCAACTTCTTCTGTATCGGTTTCGCTAACGCCCAATAATACAACATAACCTGTTTGAATTTGACTGATTATTTTTTTATTCACAGTCACGGAAGCTTCTGTGACTCGTTGTATCACAAGTTTCATGAATAT
>CAMWUF010000060.1 GCA_947177375.1 uncultured Ruminococcus sp. | reverse complement strand
ATGTAAACACTCTTTTTATTTTAAGTTTTTATTTTAAAATTTTTTAGGGAAAATTCCCTGATTCAACTGTGCTAATGCTTTTGCAACTTCATTTTCTTCAATAGAAGCATATGCTTTTTTAACTTCCTGTCCTTCCAGCACTCGTCTGACAATTTCACTTTTTTGCGGGTCATTTACCATAGCCTGCATATCAATTTCCTGGTCAGCAGATTTCATAGACCGAACAGATTTTTTACCACCATATCGCATTTCTGTTAATTTTCTCTGTACATCATCTTCAGAACCATCTACACGAATGCCTAACATTTCTGTGCGATGCATTTTAGAATCACCAAAAATGGCATCTGCATCAACAATAATAGGCTTTGCTTTTTTTTGTTCTTTTTGTTTTTTACTACCAAACAATTTTTTTGCTGGTTCAGGTTCAGGCTTTGATTTTTCAGGTTTTATTGTTTCAGATTTTTGTAATTTTTCTGGTTTTTTCTGTTCTGGTTCAGAAGTTACTTGTGATTTCGACATTTTTTTAGAAGACTGATATAAATTTCTTTCTGAAACACTGGTAATTTCATCAGATGAAATCATAATAGAAACAGCTTTTAAACTGGTACAGCTTACATAATAATTTTGTGGTTTATCTGCAAAAATACACTGTAAAAGCGTTTCTTCGTCAGGAATTTCCTGCACAAATGCTGTATCTGCTTCTTCTTTCAGCAATTCTTCCATACTAACTGGAATATCATAATCTGTTGAAGCGACCTGCTGTGACACTTTGGAAACAAAAGCACTTGTTCCTTGTGGGGGGGATTGTTTTGCTGTATACATACCAGAAGCAATTGCTGTAGCAGAAATAGCAGGTCTATCTGGAATTGACATATTAGATTCTGATTGTAATCCATTAGAATTAGAATGTGACAAAACAGGCACAGGAGGAATTGCTTCGTTTTGATTAGCAAGAAATTCTGCATTTTCTTTAGAAGACGTTTCAGAAACGGTATCTAAAAAAGATTTTTTTCTTTCAGGTTGTTTGACAGATTTTATAAAATTTTCCTGTACTGGTTGCTGTTGTACTGGCATTTGTTGCTGTACGGGAACTGGTGGTGTTGGTGCTTGTGTCCAGTGATAAACTGGATTACCATAAGCATCTTGACCAATTATTTGTGGAATCATCTGCACATAAAAAGCCTGCCCTGTTGCACTATACATGATTTGCACATAAACTTGATTTCCATTTGCATCATACATGATTTTAATATTATGATTGGCTTGCTGAACTGGAGGCGGTGTATAATAAGTCTGTGGATACACTTGCTGTTGTTGTGCAGGATAAGGCTGTTGATAACCTGTCTGACAACCCTGTATTTGATTTTGCGTTTGAAGTGGATAATTACACCGAACACAATATGCAAAATTTCCTTGTGGCTGTTGCATTTGACAATTCGGACAAATCATGCGAATTCACCAACTTTCTGTTTGGATTCACTCTTGCCTATTATTATAACATAATCTATTTAAAATAGCAAGTTATTTTTCAGATTTTCTATTTTTATAATAACTATCATAAATTTCTTGTGTAATTTTCACAAATCATTCTTCATTTTCTGAATTTTCTAAATTTTCCGAGCTTTCTTCCAAATTTTCTTCTGCATTTTCTGGGACTGATTCTTCTGACACTTCGGCAAATTCTCCTGTATCTACCGTTACAATAAAACCATCTGTATTATTTCCAGAAACGCTATAATTTAAACCGCTTGGCACAGGCAACATGGTAGTTGCATTTGCAGTATCTGCTGGATAGAAAAATATTTCATATACTTTGCCATCATAATCTGTCATTCTCAAATGCTCGCCATCATAAACATACTGATGCAAGAAATCTAAATATTCTTCTAAACATAAATGATTTTGCATGATATAATATGCATGTCCTTTGCCAACATAACGATAATGCCAAGGTTCATAAGCAATACCAGTAATATCTGTTTTATCTTCTGCATAACGCAAAATCATACCATATTCAAAACAATGTTCATTTATCCAGTTATAAACACCTGTACCATCATATTCGCCGTCCGCAAGTGTTAAGTCTACACTCCAACCTGTCTGATGTTCACTATAACCAGCTTTGGAAACTTTTTCTGAATAATCCAATCCAGTAGAAGCCAAATCCTCATCATATAATTCTTGTTGTCTTTCTTTGGAACGATAGCCACTTTGTACGACAATATTATTATCATACACCTGACTATAAAAATCTTCAAACATAGCAATTAAATTTTCCGCATTTTCCTGACGGACCTTTACTTCTGCATCACGCACACCAAAACTATGTGTTGTGCCTTTTTCAAGCATAAGCTCATATAAACTAATAATATCATCTTCAGCTCCTTGAAAAGCTGTATTATTATTCACAAGAATCAAACTGCCATTATACACCATGTCATTAGAAATTTCCTGACTTTCAAAAATAATTTTATTCTCATCAATTGGCGGTGTTGTTTCCTCTGATTCTATGATATTATCTGTATAATTTGTATTCTGGTCTATGACAGTCCCTTTTGTTGCAACACAATAACCGCCATAACCAACACCTGCCAACAATGCCAAAGATAATATTACATCAAGAACACGTTTGCCCGCACTTGAATTTTTTTTTGTTTTTGTGGTCTCTCCCATATCATTCGCTCCTTTTTATAAAATTTAATATTTTAATAGTTAACGATACCATTTTAATATTATTATATCATGGAATCTCAAAAAAATAAAGTACTTTTTTACAGTTTCTGCAATTTTTTTCAAAATATACAAGATATAATTTTTGAAATCCTGAATATAATTTTATTATCAGGAGGGTTTGTCCATGAGAAAAAAATTATTATATCTGACAAGTTTATTATCTATTATGCTAACTGGTTGTCAACAAATCACAGTAATTTCTGAAAATTCCGAACCAGAACAAAATTATTATATACAAGAAATTGCACATTTGCATTTAGAAGACGCATTAGATTCTTTGGAAAAGCAATCACAAAATCAAGATAATATTCGGGCTGTCTGGATTCCTGTCATGGTCTATGAAAACTGGATGCTTGACAAATCAGAAGCACAATTTCGTGAAACTATCAAAACAGCATTTCAGAATTGCGTGAATTTAGGCTTGAATACAGTCTATTTACATGTAAGAGCTTATGCAGACGCTTATTATAATTCTAGTATTTTCCCAACAGGTATCTATTTAAACAACAACTATGACCCATTAGAAATTATGCTGGAAGAAGCCCATGCATTAAATTTATCTGCACATGCTTGGATTAATCCTATGCGAATGCAAACACCACAACAATTAGAAAAATTAGATACAAGTTATATTATTCGCCAATGGTATGATAACCCAGAAACAAACGGCACATATTTAGTAAATTATAATGACAGATATTATTTAAATCCTGCCTATCCCGAAGTGAGACAATTAATTGCTGACGGCATTACAGAAATTTTAGAAAATTATCCCGTTGATGGCATTCATATAGACGATTATTTTTATCCGACAACAGATGCTGATTTTGATGCAAAAGCATTTTCTGAAAGCAATGCAACAGATTTAGCCGATTGGCGAAGGACAAACTGTTCTGAAATGGTAAAATTATTATATCAAACAGTAAAAAATTATAATCCTGATATACCATTTAGCATTAGTCCACAGGGCAATTTTGCTATTAATTATGACAAGCTTTATGCAGACGTGAAATTATGGTGCAGTGAAGCAGGCTACTGTGATATTATCATTCCACAAATTTATTACGGCTTTGAGAATCAAACATGCCCCTTTGCAGAAACAGCGACTTTATGGGCAGAAACGGCAACTGCAACAGATTTAGTAATCGGCTTAGGAGTCTATAAAATCGGCACAGAGGACCAATGGGCAGGAACAGGAAGTTTAGAATTTTTAACTGACAGCTCCGTCATTTCAAAACAAATAGAATTTATTTCTAATTTAGAAAATACAGACGGCATTGCATTATATAGCTATAGTTCTATTTTTGAACCTGAACAAGCTGTATCAGCTTTAATTAACGCCGAAAAAAATCAAATTTCAGAGCTGTTACAGCAAAAATAATGCTCTAACAAATCGCTAGAGCATTATAATTTTTAAAACTTTATGATTTTTCTAATATTAATTTTCTTGCAACATGCGTTTCTAAATCAGCCAATCTTGTCGGCATAGGAATATGACTTTCTTTCGTCACAAAATGCATTGCAATTTCTGTTGCTGTATCTAAACAAATTTTATGCCCGATAGACAAAAATATAGGCTTAACATTTTCATGTGTTCGTAATACTCTGCCATAGACTTCTTGCTGAATCATAATATCCTGATAACTTCCAGCTATTACTTCTGGCTGATTATAATCTACATCAAAAATTTTATAATAGCTCTTAGCAATTCCAATTGTTGGCATATTTAAAATTACACCTGCATGAGAAGCAATGCCTGCATGTCTTGGATGTAAATAGCCATTTCCATCAAAAATATATAAATCTGGCTTGATTTCCAATTTTTTAACTGTCTCTAAAACCAACGGCAATTCCCGAAATGCCAGAAATCCTGCTTGATACGCTACCTGAATTTTATCATGAAATTGCTTTTTTTCAAGAATTTTTCCAGTCTGATAATCTAAAACCACAATACAACAAACTGCAAATTCCTGATTCTCTTGTGTCCAGTAAGCCAAATCCACACCTGCAACTGTTTTTAAATTTTCTTTCACAAATCCGTCTTGACAAATAATTTTTTCACTAATTTCATTCTGGATTTGGGTCATAGACTCTTTTGTATATTGCATCATGATTTCACAGCGTCAAGCAATGCCTGAATTTTATCTGTTTTTTCCCAAGCGACATTTAAATCTTCACGCCCGAAATGCCCATAAGACGCAACTTTACGATATTGCGGACGGCGTAAATCAAGCATGTTAATAATACCATCTGGTGTTAAATCAAAAATTTCAGCAACAGCTTGTTCTAATTTAGATTCTGCTACTTTGCCAGTACCAAACGTATCTACACGAATGGAAACAGGCTTTGCAACGCCGATAGCATAAGCAAGCTGAATTTCGCATTTATCTGCCAATCCAGAAGCAACAATATTTTTCGCAATATATCTTGCTGCATATGCTGCACTTCTGTCAACTTTAGTCGGGTCTTTACCAGAAAATGCTCCACCACCATGACGAGCATATCCCCCATAAGTATCAACAATAATTTTTCTGCCAGTCAAACCACTATCACCTTGAGGGCCTCCCACAACAAAACGTCCTGTCGGATTAATAAAAATTTTCGTATTTTCATCTATTAAATTTTCAGGAATCACAGTGTCAATGACAAGTTCTTTGATATCTTCCCGAATTTGCTCAATGCTAATATCTCCTGCATGTTGTGTAGAAACAACAACAGCGTCTACACGGACAGGCTTATTATTATCATCATATTCAATACTCACTTGTGTTTTGCCGTCTGGGCGTAAATAACGCAATATTCCATTTTTTCTGATTTCTGTTAATTTAATTGCTAATTTATGTGCAAGAGAAATCGGCAAAGGCATGAATTCAGGTGTTTCATTGCAAGCATAGCCAAACATTAAGCCTTGGTCGCCTGCACCTGTTTCTTGATTATCATAGGCATGATTCACACCCATAGCAATATCTGGTGATTGTTTGTCCATAGCAATCATGACATTGCAAGTATGCCCATCAAAGCCGAATTTCGCCCTGTCATAGCCAATATCAATTACTACTTGACGGGCAATTTTCGCAATATCAATATTAGCTTTCGTTGAAATTTCACCCATACATAAAATCATACCAGTTGTCACAACAGTTTCACAAGCAACACGTCCATAAATATCCTGTTCTAAAATCGCATCTAATACAGCATCAGAAATCTGGTCACAAATTTTATCTGGGTGCCCCTCTGTCACAGATTCTGAAGTAAATACATGTTTCATAAAAAAATAACCTCCTGCTTTAAAATTTTACAAAAAATTTTACCAAACGACATCAAGCAATTAAATCAAAACAGCGTTCAGATTGACTAAACGCTGTTAAACACTATAATTTCTCAATCATCTTGACACAATTATAAAAATTACATTACTAGTATAGCATGTTTCTTTTTATTTGTCAAGCAAATTAGAAACTTTATTTTCAAATAAAAATCCATTTAAATCTGATATTTTTTCTTGATTTACTTCAACAATAAATCTACAAATAGCCATATCTGGTGTTGGTACAGAATTTTCTACAGTAGTATATACAAATAAATTTTCATTTTCTTTTTTTATATTATCAATTGTTATGGTTCTGTTACTAGCTCCAACAGAAGTATAGAAGATTAAAAAAATCTTATCATCATTATCGCTAAAATCAAAACCAAAATCATTTTTCCCCTCTATATTTTCAATTGTTTTACATAATTCATCAAAAGATAAGGCGATATAAACTTGTTTAGAAACATCATAAACATTATCTCTTATCCATGATTTTTCCAAAATATGAAATTCTAAATCTTCTGTTTGTTTTTCCATTTCACTTTTTACAATCATTCTTTTCATTAAACACAAATCAAAAATATTAATTATGCTATCT
>CAMWUF010000059.1 GCA_947177375.1 uncultured Ruminococcus sp. | reverse complement strand
TTCTAAATATAAAGTCGCAGGTGAAATTAAAAATTTAGATACAGTAAGTATTTTAGGCAAGCCATTTGTTCGTAGAACAGATGTTTTTACACAATATGCGATGATTGCTGCTCGTGAAGCAATGGCACAAAGTGGCTTGATTGCAAATCCAGAAAATGAAAATATGAATATTGATTCTGAACGTTTGGGCGTATGTTTTGGTTCAGGGATTGGCGGCGTTGAAACACTCTGTACAGACCATAAAAATTTACTGGAAAAAGGTGCTAGAAAAGTTTCGCCTTATTTTGTGCCTAAGATGATTTATAATATTGCGGCTGGAAATATTGCAATTGAATTTCATGCGAATGGCTCTTGTACAGCGGTTTCTACGGCATGTGCAACAGGTGCAACAGCAATTGGCGAAGGCTATCGTGCGATTTTGCATGGCTATGCAGATGCTATGATTTGTGGCGGTTCTGAATCAGCAATTAATGCGTTAACAGTTGCAGGATTTGGCAATTGTCAAGCTTTGTCTGATACAGAAGACCCTGAAAAAGCTTGCAGACCGTTTGATAAAAACAGAAATGGCTTTATTATGGCAGAGGGTGCAGGTGTTATGATTCTGGAAGAATACGAACATGCAAAACAAAGAGGTGCGACTATTATTGCAGAAGTCTGTGGTTATGGCTCTACTTGTGATGCACATCATGTAACAGCTCCTGACCCTGATGCAATTTATGTTGCAAAAGCGTTTCAACAGGCAATTCCAGAAGATATGCAAAATATAGACTTGTCAAAAGTTTATGTCAATGCACATGGTACAAGTACAAAATTAAATGATAGCACAGAAACAAATGCCTTGAAAAAAGCATTTGGTGAGGAAGAAGCAAAAAAATTGCATATTAGTTCTACAAAATCTATGACAGGTCATATGTTGGGGGCAACTGGTACAGTAGAGGCAATTGCAAGTGTACTGGCTTTAGTAAATAATACTGTTCCGCCGACAATTCATTATGAAACGCCTGATGAAGAATGTGATTTGAATTATACACCAAATGAAGCTGTAAAAACACCAATTGAATTGGCTTTGTCTTCTAATCTGGGCTTTGGTGGTCATAATGCTGTTGTTGCATTTAGAAAAATCTGAGGTGATGGCATGACAAAACAAGAAATTATGCAGATTATTCCACATAGAGATAATATGCTGTTACTTGATGAAGCTGTTGCAGAAAACGGCAAGTCTCACGGAAAATTGGGTATTACTGGTGATGAATGGTTTTTAAAAGGACATTTTCCAGGTAATCCTGTTGTACCAGGTGTGATTTTATGTGAAATTTTAGCACAGTCAGCTTGTGTATTACTAGCTGGAGAAGCTGAAAATAAAACGCCTTATTTTTCAAAATTAGACAATGTAAAATTCAGAAATCCAGTTAAGCCAAATGATATATTTGAAACAGAATGTGAAATTATAAATAAAAAAGGTGCATTTTATTTCTGTAAAGGCAAAGGCTCTGTCAATGGCAAAGTCTGTGTAACAGCTGAATTTGCCTTTGCACTTGTTGACGCATAAGCAGGGGGTGTCAAAATGGGTGTATTAGATAGATTCAAAAGCAAGATGAATGATTTGAAAAGCACGTATCAGAAAATAGATACTTCTGTGAAAATTACTTGCAAAAAATGTGGCTGTGAAGCAAAGGCTTATGATTTAATTCAGAATTTTTATATTTGCCCTGAGTGTGGTAATTATTATCGCATGGGTGCAAGAGATAGAATTAATTTAATAACAGATAAAAATAGCTTTAGAGAATTATTTAAAGGCTTAATTAGCAAAAATTTTCTGGAATTTCCAAGCTATCAGGATAAATTAAAAAAAGCGACTAGCGATACTGGGGAAGAAGATGCTGTTGTTTGTGGTACAGCTAGCATTGGAGAAAATCCCTGTGCAATATTTGTCATGGATTCTAAATTTATGATGGCAAGTATGGGTAGTGTCGTTGGTGAAAAAATTACTAGATTATTTGAATATGCCATTGAGCATAAATTGCCTGTGATTGGTTTTACAGCGTCTGGCGGTGCAAGAATGCAGGAGGGTGTCATTTCTCTCATGCAAATGGCAAAAGTAAGCGGAGCTGTGAAAAATCACAGTAATGCAGGATTATTATATATTACTGTCTTGACTGACCCGACAACAGGCGGTGTAACAGCAAGCTTTGCAATGCAAGGTGATATTATTCTGGCAGAACCAAAAGCTTTAGTCGGCTTTGCGGGGCGTAGAGTTGTTGAGCAAGCTACAAAAAGTCAATTACCTGATAATTTCCAAAAAGCAGAATTTATGCTGGAACATGGCTTTATTGATGCAATTGTACCACGTCCTGAATTACAAAATGTATTATCAGAATTGCTGATTCTTCATAAAAGGGGTGTGTAATTATGAATGCTTATGAAAAACTCAAAGCCACTAGAAAAAGTAATAGACCTACTAGTAATTTATATATACAAGAAATTTTTGATTCGCCGTTAGAATTACACGGTGACAGAAGATTTGGCGACGATTTGGCAATTGTAGCAGGTGTTGGATTTTTGGGAAAATACCCTGTTACGTTTATTGGTACAGAAAAAGGCAAACCAGATTTACAAGACCGTATGGCAAGAAATTTCGGTTGTCCTAAGCCAGACGGCTATCGTAAAGCATTACGTTTAATGAAACAAGCTGAAAAATTTCATAGACCTGTGATTTGTTTTGTAGATACGCAGGGAGCATTTGCAGGAGCTGATGCGGAAGAACGTGGACAAGGTCAGGCAATTGCAGAAAGTATTATGGAAATGATGGGCTTGAAAACACCAGTGATTTCTATTGTGATTGGTGAAGGCGGTAGTGGTGGAGCTTTGGCTTTGGCTAGTGCCAATAAAGTATTTATTTTAGAAAATGCTGTTTATTCTGTCATTTCTGCAGAGGGTTGTGCAAGTATTCTCTGGAAAGATGCTAGTCCTGAGAATGTCGCAAAAGCTGCGGATTGTCTGCATATTACAGCACAGGATATGAAAAAATTAGGTGTTGCAGAAACTGTGATTGCAGAAGATTTTGAAAATTTTTCTAACATGTGCGAAATCATGAAAAATAAACTGATAGAATCTGTGGAAGAATTATCAGAGCTTTCCGAAGAAGATTTATTAGAACAGCGTTATAGAAGATTTCGGAAATTTGGTGTATTTGATGAAGAGAAAAAAGGTTTTTTTCATAAAAAATAAGAAATAAAACAATCCCCCTGTTTTAGGGGGTTTTTTGCCAAAATTTTATTTGACATGTGTCTATTAGATTTGAAATTAAATTTAAATTAAAAAGGAGAAAAACTGCTATGAAGCCATTGTATGAAAAATTTAGTACAGCAGAATTTGATGAACAGGGAAATTTTAAACATTTTTCTCTGCATTATGATGAGAATTATAATTTTGCCTATGATGTTGTAGACGAAATCGCAAAGCAAGAGCCTGAAAAAAAAGCGGTTGTCTGGTGTGATGAACAGGGAAATGAAAAAATATTGACTTTTGGAGAAATCAGTCAATTATCTTCCCAGACAGCAAATTATCTTATGAGTCAAGGTATTCACAAAGGTGATAGAGTGTTATTAATGCTGAAACGGCATTATGAATATTGGTATATTAATATTGCCTTGCATAAAATCGGTGCTTTGTCTATTCCAGCGACTCACATGTTGCAAGTACATGATATTGCTTATCGAATTAAAGCAGCGGGGATTAAAGCAATTATTTGTGCAGAAGATGAAGAGATTTGCCAACGTGTGAAACAAGCGTCTGAACAGTGTGAAGAAAATATATTATTATATAATGTTCGCAAAGAACGTGAGGGCTTTATTTGCTTAGATGAACCTATTGCAAATGCGTCTCCTGATTTAGAACGTGTGCCAACGAAAGCAACTGACCCGTTAATTATGTATTTTACTTCTGGGACAACTGGCAATCCGAAAATGGCTGTACATAATCATACATATTCATTGGCACATATTGTAACTGCGAAATATTGGCAATGTGTCAAAGATAATGGCTTGCATTTAACAGTTGCAGATACAGGTTGGGCAAAAGCATCTTGGGGAAAAATTTATGGACAATGGCTTTGTGGCAGTGCTGTCATGGTATATGAATTTGAGCGTTTTCATGGTGAAAAAATGATGCAGGTACTTGAAAAATATCAAGTAACTAGTTTCTGTGCGCCTCCGACTTTGTTTAGATTATTAGCCAAAGGGGGGATTCGCAAAGAAAGTTTCGCAAGTGTAGAACATGCTTCTACAGCAGGTGAGGCTTTGCAAGAAGAAATTATTAAATTATTTTATGAAAAAACAGGACTTGAAATTATGGAAGGTTTTGGACAAAGTGAAACTGTTGTGATTATTGGCAATTTTACAGGTTCACACCCAAAACGTGGCTCTATGGGCAAGCCAAATCCATTATATCATGTTATGCTTGTTGACAGTGAACAAAAGCCAGTAAAACCAGGTGAACAAGGCGAAATTGTTATTGATACCAGAGAACGCATGCCAGAGGGATTATGCCAAGGCTATGAAAATAATGAGCTTGCCAATGCCCGTTATTGGAAAAATGATATTTTTCATACAGGTGATACGGCGTATTATGATGAAGATGGCTATTATTATTATATTGGTCGTTTAGATGATGTGATTAAATCCAGTGGCTATCGCATAGGACCTTTTGAAATAGAAAGTGTATTAATTCAGCATGAAGCTGTGTTAGAATGTGCTGTCACAGGTGTGCCAGATGCAGAAAGAGGACAGCTTGTCAAAGCAACTGTTGTATTGCGTGAGGGCTATGAGCCAACAGAAGAACTCAAGGCAGAATTAAAGCAATTTGCGAAAGAACGTCTTGCTGGTTATAAATATCCTAGAGTGATTGCCTTTATTGATGAAATGCCAAAAACAACAAGCGGAAAAATTTGTTATAATATTCTGAGAGAACAAGACTGGAAAAAGTAATTTGGAATTTATTGTTAATTTGTTAAAAGAATTTATCTGTTTCTGTAAAAGGGAACAGATAATTTTTTTTGTAATCCTGTAGCAAAATGGGGTTCTGTAAAGTATGATTAGTAAAAGGAGGGAAATTATGCAAAAGAACAATCAGGAATGTGAAAAAATAATTAGAACTTATGCAGATGCAGTTTATCGTCTTGCCTATTCTTATAGCAGAAATTGTACAGATGCAGATGATATTTTTCAAGAGGTATTTTTTAGATATTTGAAAAAACAGCCAAAATTTAAAAATACTGAACATGCAAAAGCTTGGTTTCTTCGTGTGACAGCGAATTGTGCCAAAAGTTTTCTGACTTCTGCATGGAAACGTCACACGCAATCATTGGAACAGGACATGATATTTGAACAGCCTGAAGAAAATCATCTTGATGAAGCATTAAGACAATTGCCTATGAAATACAGAGAAGTAATTCATTTGTATTATTATGAGGGCTATCAGACAGACGAAATTGCAAAAATTCTCAAGCGTAAGCCGTCCACAGTAAGAACACAACTTACACGTGCCAGAGAATATCTAGCTAAAATCTTGAAGGAGGAAAACTGATGAAAAAAATTTATCAGAACATGAATACACAGATTCAGCCTGACGAAAAATTAATACAAGTGGTTCTAACAAGACAGGTCAGAAAAAAACATCCTGTTTGGAATACATTTGCTGTACTGACTGCATGTGCTGTTTTCAGCATGGGAAGTGTTTCCGTTCTTGCATATGTCAACGAAGATTTTAAGAATATGTTATATCAGATTTCGCCAAGAGTAGGAGCTGTTTTTAGCCCTGTTATGAAAAGTGATGTCCAGAATGGTATTGAAATGACAGTGGAGGGAGTTCACATTGATGGTGATGATGCGGAATTTTATATTACATTGCAGGACTTGGAAGACAATAGAGTTGATGCAGAAACAGATTTGATGGATAGTTATAATATCATTCGACCATTTTATTTTGATGCGTCATCATTTGGCTGTGTCAGAGAGGGTTATGATGAACAGTCTGGAAAAATGCGGTTTCATATCATAACACATGAACCAGGTGCAGGAAAATTTTGGGGTGATAGTCTGACATTTTTCGTTAAAGAAATCCTGATAGGTGCCGAAAGACAAGACTATACTTTAGTTGATATTGATTTATCGCAGGTCAATTATCACCCTGAAACTATTCCTGGTGAAGAGTTTTTCCAGAATCGTGGTTATGGTGGAGGTGGAAAATATGGACTTCCAGAGCTGGAACAGGTTACAATTATGAAGCCTGAATATAAAAAAGATTTCATTCAGGAAATCAAACTAACTGGTCTTGCGTGGAAAAATGGGATATTGCATATTCAAAACTATGTTGAGAACTGGAATGGAAATACTTTTATTGGGTATTATTTGGAAGATGAGAATGGCAATCAGATTGAGGAATGTTATGCATTCAATTGGCGTGATGGGACTGGTGAGTATATGGAGAGTTTTTTTGAAGTAAAACCAGAAGAACTGCAAAATTATCAAGTCTATGCAGATTATCGGGTAGGCGGTGAATTAATAGAGGGAAATTGGAAAGTGAAATTTCCAATTGTGCAAAATGAATAAAATTAATGTAAAAAATAATGCCTTTTTTTGCTTGACAAAGTCAAAAAATTGTGCTATAATAATAAAGCTGTCGGAGCTGATAGC
>CAMWUF010000058.1 GCA_947177375.1 uncultured Ruminococcus sp. | reverse complement strand
ACATAAAGTTATCTATGCATAGAAATATCAATCAGCATCATAATCTATGCTTGCACTAAGTTCTGTCCAACCTGTCATGTTATCTTTAAATATAACATCAATGTACGCAATGTACGAACACCCTAAAAAGCCTTCTTTTACTTGCTCATATAGCTGTAAAAAGCTGTTATAGTATTTATCTCTGTAATAAGCAAAACCTGCCCTAAATCCGAACAGCTTTGTTGAATATGAGATATCGCTAGCATTTTTAATAGAATCAAGGCTATCATATGTCTCAGTATTATAATAAGAAATGCCAAGGTCTTTACATTCACTAGAAAGTTCATCAAAAAGCTCCCAAATCCTTTGTTTAAACCTTTCTACAGATACCTCTTCATACTTAGAAAAAGTGACTTTCTTTTCAGGTCTAATTTTTGTTTTTTCGTCAGCCTGTTTACGAACTAAATTGCTTGTATTGCCGTCCCAGTAATAGACACGAAGAGCATGAATACCATATTGTTTCATGGCATATCCAGGATCTTCATCATTCCAGAATATATATATAATTCCTTTCTTCGGCACTCTGCTTTCTGATTCGAGAAATGGTGCTAGCTCTTCGCAGTTAATCTGACAGACAAGTGGCAGTTTTATATTAGGGAAAATAGAATATGCCTCACACTCAGGATAATCAACAGACGGCGGAAGGTCAGGAAGTCCGCCGAGTTTCGTTGTTCCTATTGGAATAGTCTTGCATTCTTCTTCATGGAAAACAATAGAAATACTAGTATTAGCTTTCATTTCGTCAAGCATTTTCTGTATTTCTTTTGTATAATACTCTTTGTTATATATTTCTTCGTTCAATATGATACACCCCTATTAATAAACATTAGAAGAAAAGTCATATCTCTGTTGATACATCTTATGATACAATGCATACTTTCTTTTGGTTTTATTTTCAAGCGTATCACAAAGTATTAATCAGCATCGTAATCTATACTTGCACGAAGTTCTGTCCAGCCTGTCATATTATCTTGAAATATAACATTAATAAACGCATACCATAATGCACCTCTATGCTCACGGAGCTGTAAAAAGCAATTAAATATATTTTCGTCATAAACAACGCCCGCTCTGAAACCAAATAGCTTTGTTGAAGATGAGACATCGCTGTCATCGTTGATAGAATTAAGAATATCATATACTTCAGTATCATAATAAGAAATGCCAAGGTCTTCACATTCACTGTCAAGTTCCCAGAGAAGTTCATCAGTCCTTTGTTCAAGCTTTTTTGCATATATTTCTTCATACTTAGAAAAAGTTACTTTCTTTTCAGGTCTGAGCTCTGTTTTTTCGTCAGCTTGTTTACGAACTAAATTGCTTGTATTGCCGTCCCAGTAATAGACACGAAGCGTGTGAATACCATATTTCTTCATGGCATATCCAGGGTCTTCATCATTCCAGAATATATATAGCATCCCTTTCTTAGGCACTCTGCTTTCTGAATCAAGAAATGGTGCTAGTTCTCCGCAGTTAATTTGACAGATAAGAGGCAGTTTTATATTAGGAAAAATAGAATATGCCTCACACGCAGGATAAGCAACAGACGGCGGAAGGTCAGGAAGTCCGCCGATTTTCGTTGTTCCTATTGGAATCATATTGCATTCTTCTTCATGGAAAACAATAGAGCTATCAGTATCAGCTTTCATTTCGTCAAGCATTTTCTGTATTTCTTGTAAATAATATTCTTTGTTATATATTTCTTCGTTCAATATGATACATCCCCTTTAATTGCTTTGGCATTGGCAAGCATTAATTTAATTCTGTTTTCCTGATTCACACGAGTTGCCCCAGGGTCATAGTCAATTGCAATAATATTTGCATTGGGATAATATTCTTTAATGGCTCTGCTCATGCCTTTGGCAATAATATGATTTGGCAGACAGCCAAAAGGCTGTGTGCAGATAATATTTTCTGTGCCACTTTCTGCTAATGCTCCCATTTCAGCAGGAATCAGCCAGCCTTCGCCCATATTGACACCAAGTCCAATATATCTGCTGACAGATGCAACTAAATGTTCAAAATCATGAGGCGGTGTAAAAACACCATGATGTTTCATCATTTTCACAACTTCTTTTTGTTTTTCCAGAAACATTTTATAAATCATATGATAAACAGGCGTTGCAACATTTTTTCTGCCATAAAGTTTGGCATCATGAATTTTATTCAGGCAATAATATAAAATAAATTCTAACATAGACGGAACAACAGGTTCACAACCTTCTGAAATTAAAAAATCTTCCAAATGATTATTTCCCAAAGGCGAATATTTTACATAGATTTCCCCAACAATGCCGACTTTAATTTTTGGCACTTGTGAACGCTGAATTTTTGCAAAATCTTCTAACATTGCTTTATAATATTTTTTGGTATTTGTATAATGATTAGATGCTAATACTTTTGACATAATACGAATCCATTTGTCAAGGCATTTTTTAGAACTGTTTTTAATTAATTCATAAGAACGGCATTGATTATATAACATCTGCAACATATCGCCATAAATTAAGCTATAAATTGACCTGATAATCATAGGCATTGTCATATGCCAGCCGTTACGGGGATTTTTTTCTAAGCCTACAAAATTAAGAGAAATCACAGGGACTTGCGGAAACGTATCTTTTAGGGCTTTTCTTAACAAATGAATATAATTAGATGCTCTGCAACCGCCTCCTGTTTGTGGCAACATGAGAGCAGTTTTATTCGGGTCATATCTGCCACTTTTTAACGCTTCCATGAACTGCCCAATACATAGCAAAGCTGGATAACAAGTATCATTATGAACATTTTTCAAGCCTTCTTCAACAACTTTTTTTGATTCGCTTTGTAATACTTCACAATGATAGCCGTAAAATTCAAATACACGGATTAATAATTGAAAATGAATTTCTAACATGGTCGGAATTAAAATCGTATGTGTTTGTTTCATTTCAGGTGTAAAAATTGGATATTCTTCTTCTAATTCCATGAAAACAGCTCCTTTCTCATTTTTTATTGATTCATAGCAGCTAATAAACTACGCAAACGAATTTTAGCAGCTCCTAAATTTGTAATTTCGTCAATTTTAAGCTGTGTGTAGAGCTTACCAGCTGATTCCAGAATACTTCTGACTTCATCTGTTGTAATCGCATCAATCCCACAACCAAAAGAAACTAATTGTACCAGTTGCATATCAGGTTGTGTTGTGACATATTGGGCAGCACGATATAATCTGCTATGATAGGTCCATTGATTATAGACATGCAATTTTGGCATTTGACCTAAATCAGCAACACTATCTTCTGTTACGACCACAAGCCCAAGGCTAGTAATTAACTTGTGAATTCCATGATTAATTTCTTTATCTAAATGATACGGTCTGCCTGCAAGAACAATAATTTTTCTTCCCTCTGCTCTTGCCTGTGCAATGACTTGTTTTGCTTTATTTGTAATATCTTTTCTAAAATCAGCAAGAGCCTGATAAGCTGCATTGACTGCCTCTGCAATTTGATTCTTGACGTTATATTTTGCAAGTAATTTTTTCATGACTGTTATCACATGTTTTGGGTGATTTAAATCTATATACGGATAGAAAAAATTAGTTTTATTTAAGCCTTTATGATTTGCCTGCATTAATTCTGGATAATATGCAACAACAGGACAATTAAAATGATTATCTGTATCAGATTCCTGCAAATTATAACTCATACACGGCCAGAAAATAAAATCAACCTGTTTTTCAAGCAATGTTTCAATATGCCCATGTGCTAATTTTGCAGGATAACAAACCGTATCAGATGCAATTGTATGTTGTCCTTTGAAATACGTTTTTCTGTCACTTTCGCCAGAAATTTCAACCTGAAAACCAAGCTTTGTGAAAAATTGATACCAGAACGGCAATAATTCATAATAATTTAATACCATTGGCAGACCAACAACCGCTTTTTTATGATTTGGCTGTTGTTTGATTAATTCAAAAAGTTTATCATATTTATACATATATAAATCTGGAATTTCTTGTTTACGCTTGATACCTGCACCCTTTTCACAGCGATTGCCAGAAATAAATTTCCCACCATCAGAAAATTTAATGACATTTAATAAGCAATTTGTCGTACAGCCACCACAACGGATATTTTTTGACGTATAAGAAAAATCTTCCAGTGCTTCCAGAGAAATTAAATTATTTTTTGCATCTTTTGCACGTTCTTTGGCATATAATGCCGCACCGAATGCTCCCATTAAACCAGAAATTGCAGGTCTGATAACATTTCTGCCAATTTCACGCTCAAAACATCTTAAAACGGCATCATTCAAAAATGTTCCACCTTGTACGACAATATTTTTTCCTAATTCGTCAACACTTTTTGCACGGATTACTTTGTAAATTGCATTTTTAATAATAGATGCAGACAAGCCAGCAGAAATATCTTCAACTGTTGCACCATCTTTCTGAGCTTGTTTCACACTGCTGTTCATAAATACAGTACATCTTGAGCCAAGTTCTACAGGTTGTTGTGCAAATAAGCCCATTTGTGAAAATTCGCCGATATCATAGCCTAATGCCATTGCAAATGTCTGAATAAATGACCCACACCCAGAAGAACATGCTTCATTCAGCATAATACTATCAATGGCACTGTTTTTAATTTTAAAGCATTTAATATCCTGACCGCCAATGTCAATAATAAAATCTACATTCGGACAGAAAAAAGATGCCGCTTTAAAATGTGCAACTGTTTCTACAATGCCGAAATCTACAGATAATCCTGCTTTAATTAAATCTTCGCCATAGCCAGTCACAGCACTTGCTTTAATATGCAAATTGGGATTTTTATCCTGATAAATTTGCTTTAATTTAGATGCAATTTTGTCAAGTGGCTGACCTTCGTTTGAAGAATAATGACTATATAATAATTTGCCATCTTCTGTGATTAATACTAATTTCGTTGTAGTTGAGCCAGAGTCAATGCCTAAATACGCATCGCCCTCATACGTTTTTAAATCTGCATAAGCCAAATCGCATTGTTTATGTCTTTCTACAAACTGTGCATATTCTTCATGAGAATGAAATAATTTATCCCCTGTTAAAACATCAGAAGAAACTTGTGCATGTTTAATTTTTTCTAATAAAATTTTTGCACTTTTTGGTGAATCTTTACTTTGCTGTGCATATAACGCACTGCCTAAAGCAACAAATACAGGGGCTTGTTCAGGGAAAATTGCCTGTTCTTCGGATAATTTCAAAGTCTCTACAAAAGCCTTTCTTAAACCTTTTTGAAAAGACAAAGGTCCCCCTAAAAATAAAACATTGCCTTTGATTTCTCTGCCCTGTGCCAATCCTGCAACAGTCTGGTCAACAACAGCTCTGAAAATACTTGCTGAAATATCTTCTCTTGATGCACCTTGATTTAATAACGGCTGAATATCAGATTTTGCAAATACGCCACAACGTGATGCAATTGGATAAGTGCGTTTGGCTTTCAGAGACGCTTCGTCTAATTCCTGAACAGTAATGCCTAGCAAAGTCGCCATCTGGTCAATAAATGCTCCTGTACCACCTGCACAAGAACCATTCATACGCTGTTCTACGCCACCAGTTAAGAAAATAATTTTTGCATCTTCGCCACCTAATTCAATGACAGCATCAGCTTTCGGATAACACGTTTTTACAGCTAAAAATGCAGAATGTACTTCCTGTACAAATGCAATGCCTGCTGTATTTGCCAGACCTAAACCAGCAGAACCTGTCATTGCTGTTCTGAATTGTGTATCTGGAAATTTGTTTGCAATTTTTTCTAACTGTTCTGCAACGGTTTCTCTCACTTTTGAAAAATGCCTTTCATAAGCAGAATGCAGGATTTTATTGTTCTCATCACAAACAACTGTTTTTACTGTTGTTGAGCCAACGTCAATCCCTAAAGCATAAAAATTCATAAAATTTAATTCCTCCAATTTTAAATGCAACATGCCAATTATCTTGAATTTCTTTTCAAGATTATGATTTAATTTTACTAGTTAGTAACATTTTGATTTGATTTTGTTACAAATTTTTTTTAAATTAAATTATCTTTATGAATCATGTTAGAATTTTCGATAAAAACTCTTGGAATTCGCTTAGAAATTCCACAAACAACTTCATAGCCAATGGTTTGATAATAACCAGCTAATTCATCTGCTGTGATACAATCATTACCATCTTGACCAATTAATGTTACAACCATGCCTACTGATAAATCTGGAACATTTGTAACATCAATCATAGTTTGATCCATACAAACACGTCCTACAATTGGACAACGAATTCCATTGACAAGCACCTGGGCTTTATTAGATAATAATCTTGCATAGCCATCTGCATAGCCAATTGTGATAGTTGCAATTTTGCGTTGTTCCTGTGCCTGATAAGTCCGCCCATAGCTGACACAATCGCCTTTCTGAATTGTCTTAATATGACTGATTCTGGTACGAAGTGACAACACAGGCTGTAATACAAATGGAATTTCTAAATTTCGATTCGGCATTAATCCATATAGAATAATTCCAGCTCTTGCAAGTGTGCTTTTGGGCTGATTATGATAACAAATCCCTGCACTGTTCATGCAATGTACATGTTTTAATAAAATATTTTCTTGTTTTAATTTATCAAAAATATCAAAAATTAAATTTTCCTGTGCTTGTGTATAAGCC
>CAMWUF010000057.1 GCA_947177375.1 uncultured Ruminococcus sp. | reverse complement strand
ATGTAATATCATAACAATCAAAAATATTGCCCATGTAAAAATAAGTTTCATATTATATTCTCCTGTCTAAAATTTGTATTTTTGCTTAATTTTAATTAAACTCTGCTGAATCTACAGCAAAGTTTTTGCATTATATTGCATCACGCATCGTAAAAATAGCTTCTTGCATGAGTTTTGCAGGAGATTGTCCAGAAATTAATTTAATACTAATATAAGGCTTATCTTTGCAGACAAATAAAATTCTTCTGCCATATTTTGCAGATAATGCTGAAATTTGTTCAGGTTCAGGAGAAGTAATATAAAATTGCAGACTTGCATTTCTTTGTGTAATTTCTGTAATTCCCAAAGCTACAGCACAGTTTCTTAATAAAGATATTTTAATTAAGCCTGTGATAGCGATTGGCGGTTCGCCATAACGGTCTATTAATTCGTCAATTAATTCAGATTCGTCATGTTCATCACGGACTGTTGCAATTTTTCTGTACATGTCAATTCTGGAAGAAGTGCTTTGAATATACTCTTCTGGAATATAAGCTTCCATTTGAATATCGACTGTACAAGAAGCTATTTTTTTAATTTTTTCGCCTTTGACTTCAGCAATGGCTTCATTCAGCATTTGCATGTACATGTCATAGCCGACAGTTTCCATATGTCCATGTTGTTTACCGCCTAAAATACTGCCAGCTCCTCTGATTTCAAGGTCACGCATTGCAATCCTGAATCCTGAACCAAATTGTGTAAATTCACGCATAGCGTCCAGTCTTTTTGAAGCGATTTCAGAAAGTACTTTGTCACGCTTGAATAAAAAATAAGCATAGGCTCTGCGATTAGAACGCCCCACACGTCCACGGAGCTGATATAATTGACTTAATCCGAATCTGTCGGAATCTTCAATAATCAGTGTATTGACATTGGCAATATCAACACCAGTTTCTATAATTGTTGTGCAGACTAAAATATCAATTTCTGATTCGATAACTTGTTGCCAGATATCAGACATTTCTGTTTCAGATAATCTGCCGTGAGCAATTGCAATTCTTGCATCAGGAAATAAATTCTGAATTTTATTGGCACAATTTGCAATGGTATCAATTCTGTTATGAATATAATATACCTGTCCGCCACGTTTTAATTCTCTTGTAATTGCCTGTGTGATAATATTATCCTGATATTCTGTCACATAAGTCTGAACTGGATATCTGTCTTGTGGTGGGTCAGCTAATACAGACATGTCACGAATACCAGATAACGCCATATTTAATGTTCTTGGAATCGGCGTTGCAGATAATGTCAATACATCAATGCCTGAAAAAATTTCTTTGAATTTTTCTTTATGAGCCACTCCAAAACGCTGTTCTTCGTCAATAATTGCTAATCCCAATGTATGAAATTTTACGTCTTTTTGAACAATTCTATGTGTGCCAATAATCAAGTCAATTTTGCCTTTTTCTAAATCAGCAAGAATTTTTTTCTGTTCTTTTGGGGTTCTGAATCTTGATAACATTTCAATTCTGACTGGCATCTGGTCAAAACGTTGAATTGCTGTTTTATAATGCTGTAATGCTAATACTGTTGTTGGAGCAAGAATGGCACATTGTCTGTTGCTTAAAATGCATTTCATAGCTGCACGGAAAGCAACTTCTGTTTTGCCAAATCCGACATCACCGCAAAGTAATCTATCCATAGGTCTGGGACGTTCCATGTCAGATTTAATTTCCTGAATGCTCTGTAACTGGTCATCTGTTTCAGTATAAGGAAATCTTTCTTCAAAATTGCGTTGTATTTCGTCATCAGGATAAAAGGCATAACCTTCGCTTTTTTCCCGTTTGGCATAGAGTTTCATTAATTCTTCTGCCATGTCTTTGACAGCTTTGCGAACATGACTGCAAGTTTTCTGCCATTGTGGAGAAGATAAACGATTTAATTTAACAGCTCCTTCGTCCTGAACGCCAATATATCTTGAAACTAAATCTAATTGTGTAACAGGAACATAAAGCTTTTCAGTACCAGCATATTGAATGGTAATATAATCTTTTGCAATGCCTTCCATTTCTAGTTTATGAATGCCTAAAAATCTTCCTACTCCATGCATTGCATGAACGACTAAATCATTTGGGTGTAAATCAGCAAGTGTCTGAATTTCCATGCCTGCCTTATGTTTATGACGGCGTTTTCTAGCTGTATGCATTTTTGTCTGGACAATTAAAGCTGTTTTATTTTCTGGATAAGAAAAACCACTGGAAATGCTTTTTGCAGTAATTAATACAGCTCCTGCTGGACAAGAATTTGTTTCATTGGCAATAAAACAACGGATATTACTTTCTTGTAAATCATTTGCTAAAATCGGCAATGTTTTTTCACTGCCAACAGCTAATATAATTCTATAATCATGTGCAATATATTCTTGTAAATCTTCTAATAATTGTCTGATTTCACCGCCCCAAGTTGCATTTTGCATTGCTTGCATACTGATAATTTTTTTGAATGGAATTCTTTCACTGCCTTGTAAAAATTGGCTTAGATATACACAGTTTTTAGATTGCAGCATCGCTTGAAATTCTGCAAAATCAAGCATATTTCCGTCAAGATGTTTGCATAAAATGCCGTCTTCATAAAGCAATTTTAAATCTTCCCGAAGTTGTGCTGTGAGTGCCTGTGCATGACGATTAATATCAGAAAATTCACTAAGTAAAACTGTACCTGTGATATAATCCAATAATGTTGTTGTTTTGTCAGGATAAATTAAATGATAATATTTGTCAATATTGGCAAGTTGCAAGCCAGAATCTAATCTGTCTATGTCATGCAATAAATTTTCCTGAATTTTATCTTTGCGTTTGCTTTTGAGTTTATTAGAAAAATTTATGACAGATTGTTTTAAAGATTCAGAATGATATAATAATTCAGAAGCAGGAGATATGACAATTTCTTGAATTGCCTCTGTACGGCGTTGTGTTTCTGTATCAAAATAAGAAATCGTATCAATTTCATCACCGAATAATTCCATACGGACAGGCTGTTGCATTTGCACTGGAAAAATATCTATAATAGCACCTCTGATAGCAAATTGTCCTTTGCCCTCTACGGTTTCACAACGTGTATAGCCAGCAGATAATAATTTTTGAATCAATTCCTGTAAATCAATTATGCTGTTCAGGCTTAATGCAATATGTGAAGAATCTAATATTTCAGGAGGAATCGTAGGTTGTAAACAGGCTTCTATACTAGCTGAAATAATTTTCACTTGTTTTTGCGTAATCGCACTGAGTGTATGTAAACGTTCTTGTTCATATTCTGTTGATTTGCTTTCAGCAGAAGTAAACAGCATTTCTTTTGCTGGATAATGCATTGCGATAATTTCACCAGACATAGCATTTATATCTGCACAAAGTTTTATAGATTCTGCTTCTGAACCTGTGATTAATAAAATAATTTCTTCTTGTGCAACAGCAACTGTAAGGGCAAGTTGTGCTTTATGAATCGCTGAAAGACCAGTGACACAAACTGGTGTTTCTCCAGTCTGCAACGATTCAGAAAGCCGTTTCCAGTCGGATAATTCTTGAAAAGTTTCTGTAAAAAAATTCATAATATCTCCTTAAGATTTAAAATAAAAATTTAAAATAAAAATTTAAAATAAAAACAAGTATTATGCATTATATAAATTCATTGCTTTTTCAGTTTGATTACTTAGCATGAATGTTAAACATTCACAAGCATTTGCACAAGAAACTTGCATTTGTGCTAATTCTTTGTCAGTGAATTTGCTTAGCACCCAATCGGCAAGATTCATATTTTTATTTGGCTTTTTGCCAACGCCTAATTTAATTCTTGCAAAATCTTCTGAACCTGTTAATTCGATAATGCTTTTAATTCCATTATGTCCGCCAGCACTGCCTTTTCTGCGAATGCGTAATTTACCCACAGGCAAAGAAATATCATCAAATATAACAATTACTTGACTAATATCTATTTTGTAAAATTGCATTGCTTGTACAACAGCTTCACCACTGTTATTCATGTAAGTCTGTGGTTTGAGTAATAAACAACGTTGTCCTGCAAGGGTTAAATCTGTACAGTAAGATTTGAATTTCATACGATTAACTTGCACTTGTTCTAAATTTGCCAACATGTCAATTGCCAGAAATCCCGCATTATGACGTGTATTTTCATAAATCATGCCAGGATTGCCTAAGCCGACAATCAGCCACTCAGGTTTTCCACCAGAGGGCTTATTTTGTTCTAACTGTGCAAAAATATCCATAATTCCCATAATTTCAGCTCCTTTTTAAATTTTAAAAAATATAACAGTTTCAGACGGTACAATACTTGCACCGCCTTGTAATGATTATTTATGATTATTTTTATTATAACATGTTTCTGAAAATTTTGCAAGTCTTTCGCAAATGTTTTTCTATTTTGACAAAATTCGACAAAAATTGATATTTGCCAGTAAAATTTCAAAAAACGCTTGCTAATTCTGTAAAAATCTAGTATAATAAATTAAGTATCTTAGTTATTCGGAGGTGAACATGATGAATATTGACCCTGATGGGCGAGCGGAAATTTTTAAATATGCAAATGGAAAATTTCCGTTTGCAAAGAAAGGCGGTAGTTATTATGATTCACTTTTATCAGACACAGGATAATATGATTCAGGAATTAAAAGAACCAGTCGCAGGTTGTTGGGTTTGTGTTGTTGACCCAACGGCACAGGAAGTACAAAGATTAATTGAAAATTTTAAATTAGACAGTGGTTTTGTGCGTTCTTCTCTTGATGAAGAAGAATCTTCCCGTATTGAACGTGAAGACGAACAGACGTTAATTATTGTCGATACGGCTATGTCTGAAATTCAGACAGAAGAAACGATTTTGTTTTTTACTGTGCCATTGGGGATTATTATTACAAAAGATTATTTATTTACGATTTCGCTAAGAGATAATCAAATTCTGCGTGACATGCAAGATGGTACTGTAAAAGGCGTGCAAACACGTATGAAAACAAGATTTGTCATGCAGTTATTGCTTAGAATTACAGCAATTTATTTGCAGGATTTAAAGCAAATTGATAAAACGTCTTATATTATGGAACAGAAATTAAGCAGTGCCATGAAAAATAAAGAATTAATTCAAATGCTGGAATTAGAAAAATCTCTTGTTTATTTTTCAACATCTCTGAAAGCCAATGAAGTAACAATTGAAAAATTACTGCGTGGCAGAACAATTAAGCTTTATGATGAAGACCAGGAGCTATTGGAAGATGTATTAATTGAAGTTCGACAAGCAATTGAAATGAGTCATATTTATTCTGGAATTATTTCCAGTATGGTAGAAGCTTTTGGTTCAGTGATTTCAAATAATTTAAATATTGTCATGTGGCGATTGACAGTGATTACAATTATTATGTCAATTCCGACTATGATTTTTAGTTTTTATGGTATGAATACGGCAAATTTGCCTGTCCCAGACACATGGTTTCCAACGGTTATATCAGTTGTAATTACAATCATAACAGCATATATTATGCTGAAACAGAAAAAATAATGGTAGTAATTATCGCTTGACAAGTGATATATTTTGCAGTAAAATAGAACTGTAGCATAAAAATATGCACAAGATTAAGAGGAGGTTTTTAATCATGAAAAAAAGCACAAAATTAGTGGCATTTGTAACAGCAATCACAGCTATGCTGAATATAAGCAGTGTATTAGTGCCTACACATGCTCAGGAAACACCAAATATTGTCGTAATTGGTGATAGTATTTCTACAGGTGCAGGTCTTGCAAATGATGAAAAATCTTATGTGCAATTAATTCAGGATTATACATGTCTGGAAATTCAGAACTTTGCACAGGATAATTATACAACGGAAGATGTTTTACTTAGTATCAATGATGCACAGGTGCAGGAAGCGTTATCACAAGCAGATGTCATTATTGTAACAGTTGGTATTCATGATATTATGGACGAATTTATTTTAACTGCAAATGAATTTATGACACAATTTGGATTTGAAAATTTTCTTGATGTATTTACAGCAAGCTTGACAGATTATGGTTTCTCTGATGAAATGCAATTGATACCATATTCTAATAAAATGGCAAGTGCAATTAAAGCCAATCGTGAATCTGCAACTGCAAATTTTCAAGCAATTACAGAAAATCTTTCACAATATCAGAATGCAACTATTGTATATCAGACAGTTTATAATTTACTAGATAATATTGAAAACTATGATAATTTAACTGTAAAACGTAAAGCGGCATATAATAGCATTCTGAATCCAGCAGGATTGGCTGTAAAAAGTTGTTTTAATGATTATTTAGAAACATTTACAAAAGAACAAGCGAATTGCATTTTAATAGATACTTACTCTGCATTTCAGGGTGAAGCTTATCGGTATACGAATTTAAATAATTTAGAAATGAATCCTAGTGCAGAAGGACATGCCTGGATAGCAGAATCTATTATTTCAGCAGCACAATTGCCAGAGGGTGAAAAAATTGAGGATACAAATCCTACTGAAACAAATCCAATTCCTACAAACCCAATAGAAACAACTGTAACTTCTGATATAACTACAAATCCAATAGAAACAACTGCAACTTCTGATATAACTAATCCAACAGAAACAACTACAACTTCTGATATAAATACAAATCCAACAGAAACAACTACAACTTCTGATATAAATACAAATCCAACAGAAACAACTACAACTTCT
>CAMWUF010000056.1 GCA_947177375.1 uncultured Ruminococcus sp. | reverse complement strand
CTATTATAATACATATTACTATCATAACTATTAGCAGACACTACATTTTGCTGATGCATATTATTAAAATCATTCATCATTTGAGAATACCCAAACCCATTATTATCTGTAAACTCACAACCATTAGCTGGTATTGCATTCTTTGAAAACATAGGAATCTGTTGTTGAGCTATAATTTGGTCTCTTTCTGCTACACCTTGCTGAAGTTGTTTAATTTCTATTTCTTGCTTTGCAAATTTTACCTGATTTATTGCATCACCAATAGCTCTACTTACCGTAGGTGGTGAACAATTAAAAATACTTGCAATTCTATCATAAGAATAACCTTCCATACTACTGAGAATAAGTGCCAAAAGTCCATCTTCATTTGACATTTTCTTTTGCATAATTATCACCTTTTCTAATTTAGTAAATCTTAATTCGCAACGGCAACCATTGCAGGACGTATTAAACGTTCTTTTAGCATATAGCCTTTTTGGAATACTTCACAGACTGTATTTTCTGAAAAATCTTCACTTGCTTCTGCACGTTTAATTGCCTGATGAATATTAGGATTAAATTCTTCACCAAGTGCTTTGATTTCAGAAACACCCAATTTTTCCAGAAATTCTCGGAGCTGTTCTAAAATCATCATCATGCCTTTATGATATTCTTCATCACTGCAAGGCGAATCCACAGCCCTTTCAAAATTATCTACAACAGGGAGTAACTGCTCAACACATTTTGCAGTCGCATCACCAAAAACAGCTAATTTTTCTTTTTCCGTTCTTCTGCGGAAATTTTCATAATCAGCCAGCAGACGCAAATATCTATCTCTTTCTGCCTCCAGTTCATCAGACGCTTCAATTTCATCTAAATCGCTAGCATTATCTTCCAGATTTTCCGACTCAGCCTCCTGTTCTTCTTCACGAATTTCTTCATTTTCGTTCACAAGAATCAGCTCCTTTCTTGCTTTTTAATTTTCATCTTCTTCATGCAAATTACAATCTTCTGTTTGTTCAGAAATTAAATCTGTAATTTTCTGTGAAAAATATTCAATATAGGGAATCACTTTTGCATAATTTAATCTCATCGGACCAATTACACCAAGAGAACCGACATTTTTTTTGCCTTTCCGATAATTAGAAACAATCATACTGGAATTGCCAATCACAAAGCTATTTTTATCTTCGCCGAACAATACTCGAATGCCACTAAACGAATCATCTAAAAATCCAGCCAGTGCCAATTCGTCTTTCCGTTCAATAAATTTAACAATTTCCATTTTATCTAAATCTTCGTAAGAAAACAAATTTCTTTCGCCTTTAAATAATAATGCACGTTGTTTCAAATCTCTGGATAATTCAAAAATACCTTGCACCAAAGGTGCTAAACTCATCATGTAAGCACTCATCGCACTTGTTAAATTTTCCATTAATTCATCTGACAAATCTGAAACAGAAATGCCCTCTAAATGCTCAGATAAATAACCAGAAAACCAGTTTAACTGCTCATGTGTCAAATCAAATTCCAAACGACATGCTTTATTTTTAATACTACCACCAGAAGTAATTAATAAAATTACATAAATCCGTCTGCCCGTTGGAATCACTTCTACTTTAGAAATCACAGAAAACTTAGGCGAAAAATCAGAAACCACAGCACATTGTGTTAATTCTGCCAAAGCCGTTGTAGCATTCTGAATTAATAATTCTTCTGTAATACCTCCATAACAGAATAACATGTCATCCAGTCTGGCACGTTCTTCCTGTGACAAGCTGGGCGGTGTCATTAATTCTTCAATATAAAGCTGATAGCCTTTAATCGTCGGAATTCTTCCAGCAGACGTATGCGGCTGTTCCAGATAGCCCAATTTTTCCAGCATAGCCATATCATTCCGAACAGTGGCAGCAGAAACATTGATATTCGGCAAAGATGCAATGACCTTTGAGCCGACTGGTTCACCAGTTCTTACATAAAAATCTACCACGGCAGCAAGTATTTTCAGCTTCCGTTCATTCATTCTCATTCACGCACCTTAACAATATCATCTGCATTTTTTAAATTTAGCACTCTCATTCTTTGAGTGCTAAGTTTAGTGTACCACGATTTTTAAAAAAAGTCAAGAGAGTTTGGTAATTTCAGCATTTTGGATAAATTTCTTATTTTATTTTTAATATTTTTCTACAAAAAAACCCCCCTGCAACAACAGGGGGAAATTTTTTTAATTTTAAAAATTATCATTAATTTACAATTGCACGTTCTGTTTCTTTATCAAACAAGTGAATCTTATTCGGGTCAAGAGCGACTTTAATCATATCACCTGGATTTGCAGTAGAACTTGGTGCAACTCTGGCTGTAATAGAAGTACCCTCACAATCAAGATACAAGAAAGTTTCTGCACCCATTCTTTCCATGATTTCAACTTTGCAATCAGCAATACCAGTTGTTGCCTGTGCCAAATACATTGGTTCATCATGTACATTTTCTGGACGGATACCAAGACAAACTTCACGGTCAATATATTTTGCCAAATCTGCAACAGATTTAGACTGTGGCACAATAATTGTATATTTTGTTCCTCTGGCAGATCTGGAATCTTCAGAACCAAATTCTACATAATACTGACCAGAAGCATTTCTTCTCAAATAAGCATCAATGAAATTCATCTGAGGAGAACCCAAGAATCCTGCAACGAATTTATTCACTGGTGCCTCATATAATACCTGTGGTGTATCTACTTGCTGAATAAATCCATCTTTCATAACAACGATTCTGTCGCCAAGTGTCATAGCCTCTGTCTGGTCATGGGTTACATAAATAAATGTTGTACCTAATTTTTTATGTAATTTAGAAATTTCTGTTCTCATCTGCGCTCTGAGCTTAGCGTCCAAGTTAGACAACGGCTCGTCAAGCAAGAATACTTTTGGGGAACGTACAATTGCACGACCCATAGCAACTCTCTGACGCTGACCACCAGACATAGCCTTTGGCTTTCTGTCCAGCAAGTGTGTCAAGTCAAGAATTCTAGCAGCTTCTTCTACTTTTCTTGCAATTTCGTCTTTTGGCACTTTACGCAATTTCAAACCAAATGCCATATTATCAAATACTGTCATATGTGGATACAGAGCATAGTTCTGGAAAACCATTGCAATATCTCTGTCTTTTGGGGCAATATCGTTTACTAACTTGTCACCAATATATAATTCGCCCTCTGAAATTTCTTCCAAGCCTGCAATCATACGTAACGTTGTAGATTTGCCACAGCCGGAAGGTCCTACTAGAATAATAAATTCTTTGTCTCTGATTTCAAGATTAACATCTGTAACAGCAACGAAGCCGCCAGGATATTTCTTGTAAATTCCTTTGAGTGATAAACCAGCCATTTATTCCAGTCCTCCATTTACTAAAATTTTTTTCCAGATAAAACCGCTATCTAAAATTTATAACACAAAAACAATCGGTCAATATCTGCCTATTATTATCATACCAAATTCTGAATATTTTTTCAATTCGCCAATTACCTAAACTTAAAGCCTTTTATTTATCCAATATGACGAAAAGCATTTCATAATTTGTTCACATACCACCTGAAAAGATTCAGGTTTCAACATTATTTCAACATCTTTGTGTAAAATTTCCAAATGCTCACCAAGAGCTAAATTTTCAGGTAAAATTAACCCTCCAATTGCAACTCTATGTAAAAATTCCACATGATTTCCAAGACTAGCAAACATTCTTTTGACTTGATGATATTTTCCTTCATGCAAGCAAATCAAAGCATAATTATCTTGCAAAGCCTGTGTCTGTGCAGGAAGACAAATTGTTTTGTCAGATAGTACCACACCCTCTGCAAGTTTTTCTATTGCATCATGTTGCAAAGCATGTGCTAATTTTACAAGATAATATTTCGGCACATGACTTTTCGGCGAAAGCATTCTATGTGCAAGTTCACCGTCATCTGTGAGTAACACAAGCCCTGTGCTGTCAATATCTAATCTGCCTGCTGGAAATAAGCCTTTTATTTTTAAATCATCTGGCACAAGTTCCAATACTGTTTTATGAATCTTATCTTCTGTCGCACAGATATAGCCAACAGGCTTATTCACTAACACATATACATGTGAACCGCCAATTATTTTTTTGCCATAACAAGACACTTCCTGCAAATCCGGATTAATTTTCCGACTGCCATTATATTCCGTAATGCCATCAACTTTAACAGCACCTTTTTTTAAAATCATTTTTACATCATTTCTTGAATACAAACTGCGATTTGCTAGTAATTTATCTAATCTTATTTCTGCCATGAAAAATCCTCTTTTAATTCTAAATATCACATGTCCAACATAAAATAAACTAATTTTAATATTTTATTTATATTTATTTCATACAGGAGTGATAAACATGAAAAAATATCTTACATATCTGTTGATATTACCACCAGCGTTATTATGCATTATTGCTGTAATTTTCAGCCATCAGAAAAAACAACCGCCTACAGATAATATTAAAGCCTCTACAGAATTTGACCGTCATGCGTGGTTGTTGACACAAGGCTGGAATGCAGAGCTGTTACATTCAAGAGCAGTTACAATTCCGTTTGATTTCGATAATAGTAATTATCAAACTTATGCAAATCTGCAAATACAGCAACGCCTGCCGTTAGAAAATTATGCTGGAAAGCGTGGTGTTTTATATACTTATCAATTAGAAAATTCTCCGCTTTATGCAGAATTACTCACAGCAGACGGCATTTTAATTGGAGCGCAGTGTTATCTGCCAGAAGAAAGCATTACACTAGACATGCAAGGCAAAGAATTTAAAATTAATTAAAAGCATGAAATAATTTTCCAATAAACGGAATTTTTCTTGCTTTTCCCTGACAAGCACTAATGAATAAAAACAAGAAACCAGCAGCTTCGACAAGTCCAAATACAATGCCAAGCAATTTCGGCAATATATTCCCAAGTATGGGAATATACCAAAGAATCTTACTTAAAATTGGCTGTGCAAAATTTAATACAACACATAAAACAAAGAAAATTAAGCCTTGATTTGCACAAAATTTCCCATATTGCGAATCTTTACAAGCAACCAAAGGCAACCAGAACAAAATTGGAATACTTGCTAAAACACCAACCGCTTTATTTGTCTGCATATCCATTGGGTCAAACAGTTCTGTTTCATCTTCTGGATTCAGAATCTGATTTTTTAAATCTTCAAAATTCATACTATCATTGCCCCCTATGTTTTTCATTTTCGTCATTCAATGCTGTAATTGTCGCAACAAAGCTAGCCACATCTTTAAAATCCTGATACACTGACGCAAATCGGATATATGCGATTTTATCAAGACATTTCAAATGCCCTAACACAACAGCTCCTATCTGGTCAGAAGTCATCTGACTATTCCAGTTGCTGGTATATTTATCTTCTACTTCGTCTGCAATTGCATTTACTTGTGCAACTGTAACAGGACGTTTTTTAATTGCATGATAAATACCACTTAACAATTTATTTCGATTATAAGGCTCTAACGACCCATCACGCTTTATGACAATCCGCAACGGTTTTTCCACAACTTCATATGTCGTAAAACGTTTTTTGCATTTCAAACATTCCCGTCTTCGGCGTTTTTTATCCTCAGCTGGACGGGAATCAATCACTTTTGATTCTTCATAGCCACAATAGGGACATTTCATGAACAATCACCTCACAGCATTACATCAAGATAATATTATTATAACAGAACAATCATTTTTTGTCAATAAAAAAATTTCACAATATTTTCAATTATTTAATTACAATTTTTTTCAATTCCAGAAATCATTCTGGCAAGCATTCTGTAATTACTGACTAAATCTGAAATTCCTCTGAAATTTTCCCGATAGAGTTCTAATATGACAGAACAATTTTCCTGATATTTTGCAAGATATTCCAGAAAACTTCTGATTTTAAATTCTCCTGCCCCAAGCATTAAGCAATTGCCTTTTTCTCCATGGTCACTGATATGCACATGACAAACATGTTTGCCCAGAATATGCAA
This sequence comes from uncultured Ruminococcus sp., assembly GCA_947177375.1. Classification (GTDB taxonomy): domain Bacteria; phylum Bacillota; class Clostridia; order Oscillospirales; family Ruminococcaceae; genus UBA3855. The sequence goes on along the minus strand of CAMWUF010000056.1, from coordinate 694 downwards.
CATATTAACAGGGGATTCATTTGCACGGACTGCTTGCTTGACATCTAATACAAAATTAGCATCATTGCCTAATATTCTTACCATTTCCCTTAAAAACTGTAGCGAACCACTTTGACAGCGTTCCACATTTTCTTGTGCAACAGTAATATCAAATTCTTTGCCAATTTCCACTAACTTTGCAAATCTTTCACAATATAATTCTACAGGTACAGCACAAATTTTAAAATTTCCATGTAGCACAAAAATTTTCGCATGCAGTATATTCATTGCTTCAAAATGTTTTTTATAATAATCCAGCATATCTGTCATACGTCTTTCATATCTGGAAAATAACATCATAGGTTCTATTGGGCAAGTATACGGGTGTAAGCTCCCACAAGTCACGCCATAGCGTTTCATAATATCTGCTAAATTTGCAATAAAAGTCTTATGCAATTCACTATGTGAATTTAAAAAAATTTCAACATGTGAAATTCCATTAATTACTAAATGATATAATGCTTCTTCTGTTAATTCTGGATAGAAACACGCTGTAGAAACACCTGCTTTCATGAAAAAAATCCCCCCTTTTATTTATCATAGCATATTTTTCTATGACTTGTCAAGAAAATTTATATAAATTAACATATCAAAAATATTTTTTCCATTGCTTTTTAATTTTCCTCTTCATATGGCAAAATTAATCTATCACCAT
>CAMWUF010000055.1 GCA_947177375.1 uncultured Ruminococcus sp. | reverse complement strand
TTTCAGAACCGTGCTATATCCTTTTTTCAGGATATAGCATATTTTTATTTTTAGGAGGGATATTTTTTGAATACACCAGAAACAAGAGTTGCTATTATTGGCATTATTGTTGAAAATCCAGACCAAGTTGATGCATTAAATCAATTGCTTCATGAATATAGCAATTATATTATCGGCAGAATGGGCATTCCTTATCATAAACGCAATATTAATATTATCAGTGTTGCAATTGACGCACCACAGGATAAAATTAATACACTCACTGGAAAAATTGGCAGATTAACTGGTATTTCAGCAAAAACAGCATATTCTAATATTACTGCAAGGGTGAATACAGAATGAATTCCACAAAGCAAATTCAAGCCCTGAAACCTGTCTGGAATATTATTTTAATTATCATGCCAATTGTACTTGCTTTTTTTGCGTTATGCATTGGAAGAATTTCTTATCCAATCAGTGAAATCTGGCAAGTTTTCATTTCAAAAATTACAAATTCTGATATAGAAATTGATAAGCAAATTTCAATGATTATCTGGAATATCAGATTACCAAGAATTCTCATGGCAATGCTTGTCGGAGCTGGACTATCTGTTTCGGGCTGTGCATTTCAGGGTTTATTTTCTAATCCGTTAGCAACGCCTGATACATTAGGAGTTGCCTCTGGTACATCATTTGGTGCAGCACTTGCTTTGCTGTTAGGCTGTAATTTCATTGGCGTTCAGGCAATTGCTTTTGGTTTTGGAATATTAGCAGTTTTGCTAACATGGCTTAGCTCTGCAGGAAAATCTTCATCTGGATTAAATTCTGTTGTATTATCTGGCATTATGATGGGGTCATTGTTTTCAGCATTAATCTCACTTGTAAAATTCGCTGCTGATACAGAATCCCAACTTCCAGCAATCACTTATTGGCTAATGGGGAGTTTAAGCAGTGCGGGATTTTCATCTTTGCAAATTGGCGCACCATGTATTATCATTACTATTTTTGTATTATATTTATTCCGTTGGCAATTGAATATTTTGCCTTTGGGTGAAGATGAAGCACGTTCTTTGGGCAGTAATATTCAGCTTTTGAGAATCATTACAATTCTTTGTGCAACTGCAATGACAGCGTCCAGCGTTGCCATGTGTGGGCAAGTTGGTTGGGTTGGATTGTTAATTCCACATATTTGTCGTATGCTGTTTGGCAATAATCATCGTGCTTTGATTCCTGCATGTATTAGTTTTGGGGCATCATTTTTAGTCATTGTTGATACCATGGCAAGAAGTATTTCTGCATCAGAAATTCCAATTTCTGTATTAACAGCCATAATTGGCGCTCCATTTTTTATTATTCTCATGCGAAAAACTGGAGGTTGGAAAATCTAACATGAAACTAGAAATTAAAAACGGCTGTTTTGGCTATTCTAAGCAAAAAATAATATTAAATCATATTGATTTCAGTGCAGAATCTGGTGATTTAGTTGCCATTCTAGGCCCTAACGGTGCAGGTAAAACAACGTTATTGCGTTGCATGTTAGGCTTTTTAAAATGGCATTCTGGAGAAACACTTTTAAATCATAAAAATTTAAATCAGATTCCTATTAAAACACTTTGGAAACAAATTGCCTATGTTCCACAAGCAAAAAATTTTAATTCTGCGTCAAAAGCTGAAGAAGCGATTTTATTAGGCAGAAATGCACATTTTGGCATGTTTTCACAGCCAAAACAATCAGATTTAAAGCTTGTGCATGAAATTATGGAAAAATTAAATATTTTATATTTAGCAAAAAAAAGCTGTTCTGAAATAAGTGGCGGTGAATTACAAATGGTTTTAATTGCCAGAGCCTTAATTGCCGAACCAAAAATATTAATTCTTGATGAGCCAGAATCTAATTTAGATTTTCGGAATCAGTTAATTATTTTAGAAACAATGTCTGAGCTTACCAGACAAGGCATGACTTGTATTTTCAATACACATTATCCTGACCATGCTTTAAGGCGTTCCAATAAAGCATTATTATTACAAAAAAACGGCACTTGTAAATTCGGGAAAACTTCTGAAATTATTACAACTGAAAAAATTCAAGAGGCTTTTCAAGTAAAAACCGTGATTCATAAAATTGAAAATCAAAATCAAGTCTATTATAGCATTCTGCCGTTAGAATTAGCGGAATCCAATCAATTATCTACAGGAGGAAATTTATGTTAAAAATTGCAGTTTATGGAAAAGGCGGAATTGGGAAATCGACAACAATTTCTAATATTTCTGCTGTACTTGCAAAAAAGGGCTTGAAAGTCATACAAATTGGCTGTGACCCGAAAGCAGATTCTACTTTTTTATTGCATTCTGATAAAAAATTAACAAGTATTTTAGATTTAGTCAGAAACAAGAAAAATAATTTTATACTGGAAGATATGTTTTGTTTTGGCTATGAAAATGTTATTTGTGTAGAAGCAGGAGGTCCTAAAGCAGGTGTTGGCTGTGCTGGACGTGGTATTATTACAGCTCTTGAAAATTTAGAAAAAAAAGGGCTTTATGAAAAATATCATCCTGATGTAGTAATTTATGATGTATTAGGCGATGTTGTTTGTGGAGGATTTTCTATGCCAATGCGTGACGGCTATGCAGATAAAATTTTTATTATTACTTCTGGTGAAAATATGGCAATTTATGCAGCAGCAAATATTGCAATGGCTGTTCAAAATTTTCAGGATAGAAATTATGCACAGCTTGGAGGCATTATTTTAAATAAACGCAATGTAAAAAACGAATTTGAAAAAGTTTCTGAATTATGTCAAGAATTTCACACAAGTTTAATTGGCACGCTTAGCCGTAGCGAAACCGTACAAGATGCCGAAGAATTGCAAAAAACAGTAATAGAAGCTTTTCCTGAAAGTGACATGGCACAGGAATATGAAATATTAGCAGAACAAATTTTAAAAGCTTGTCAGGAGGATTCGTCATGCTGAAAAGACTTGGACAAGAATTAGATAATACAAATGCTATGCTATTATTGAAACATGCCAATTTTCCGAATCCATTTAAAACAGAATTAGAATATAGTTGCTCTGCCAGAGGCACTTGGAATATTGTTCACACAGGATTTTTAATGCCAGAAGCACATGAAATTTATGTCTGTGCCGCTGGCTGTTTGCGAGGTGTTGTATTAACAGCAGCCGAAATGCAAGCCTCTGAAAGATTTTCTACTATTGAGATTCGTGAAGAAAATGTTCTTAATGGAGATATGGGAGAATTATTAATTAATGGTGTTTCTGATATTTTAGAACAGCTTCCGTATCGTCCAAAAGCTGTACAAATTTTTACAAGTTGTATTCATCATTTTATTGGCTGTGATTTAAAGCTTTGTTATCAAACGCTTAGAAAAAAATATCCTGCAATTGATTTTACAGATTGTTACATGAATCCTATCATGCGTAAAAGCGGTTTGGCACCTGACCCAACTATGCGAAGACAATTATATAGTTTATTACACAAACGTCCGCAAGACAGCAAAAAAATTAATATTATTGGCAATAATATTGCAACTAAAAAAAATTCTGAATTATATCAATTAGCGGAATCTGCTGGCTATCAAGTCACAGAAATTCATGACTGCAAAAATTATCAGGAATATCAGGAAATGGCATCAGCAACAGCAAATATTTGTTATCATGCTTCTGGAAAACCTGCTGGGGAAATGCTATTAAAAAAACTAAATCAGAAATTATTATACTTGCCATTAAGTTATTCTTATGGCGAAATTCAGTATTGGCTAACCATTTATGCAACATATCTAAATATTATGCTTCCTGATTGGTCAGAACAAATTGCCTTATGTGAAGATAAAATCAAACAAGTTAAAAATTTAATTGGCGATACACCAATTGCAATTGACTCTTCTGCAACAATGCGTCCATTAGGATTAGCAAGATTTTTACTAGAGCATAAATTAAATATTTGCAAAATTTATGCAGATAGTTTTTCACAAGAAGAAAAACAAGATTTTTACTGGTTACAAGAAAATTATCCAGATTTGCAATTATTTTCAATATCTCAAATAAAAATGCGTATGCTTCCCCGTGAAAGTAAAAGCAAAATAATTGCGATTGGACAAAAAGCCGCTTATTTTTTAAATACGCCTTATTTTATTAATATTGTCGAAAATGGCGGATTGTGGGGATTCTCTGGAATTATTAATTTACTGGAATTACTGGAAGAAGCATTTTTAACAGAAAAAGATACGAAAAAATTAGTACAAATCAAAGGATTGGGGTGCGGTAAAATATGAATCAAACAGCAAGAATTATTTCAACTTATACAGCAGATGTTTCTGGTGTATGTTCAGCATTATTTGAATTGGGTGGCATGTCTGTCATTCATGATGCATCAGGCTGTAATTCGACTTATAATACTCATGATGAACCCCGTTGGTATGATTATGACAGCATGGTTTTTCTATCTGGCATTTCAGAAATGGAAGCTATCATGGGTGATGATGAAAAATTAATCCAAGATATTATTTCTGCAACGGAACAACTTTCACCAAAATTTGTTGCGATTGCTGGCACACCAATTCCCATGATGATTGGGACTGATTTTAGAGCAATTGCTTCTGTGATTGAAAAACAAACAGGCATTCCTGCTTTTGGATTAGCAACAAATGGTATGCATACATATGTACAAGGCATTTCCATAGCTTTGGAAGCATTAGCAAAAAAATTTGTCATAAACCCTGTTGAAAAAACAAAAAATTTATCTGTGAATTTATTAGGCGTTACGCCGTTAGATTTTTCAATTAATAACAGCGTACAACATATGCGTGAAATTCTTGAAAATAATCAAATTCAAGTAATTTCCTGTTGGAGCATGGGCGATAATTTAGAACAATTGCAACTTGCACCATCTGCTAGCTTAAATCTTGTTGTTTCTTATGCAGGGTTAGGTGTTGCAAAATATTTAAAAACTAAATTCAACATGCCATATCTAATTGCCAGACCTTATGGCAAAAAATTTACTTCTGAGATAATACGGAAAATTAAAAATTTTGCTAATGTAAAAAATCCTGTATTATTTCAGGAAAATCGTCTGCAAAATGCCAAAATTATCACGATTGGTGAGGGTGTAAGCACTGGAAGTCTTGCAAAAGCTTTAGAATTAGAAACAGGCAAAGCTGTAAAATCTGTGATTGCAACAGAATTTGAACAGACTATGCTTGCTCATAATGATATCATAGCCCGTGATGAATCAGAATTAATTCCAATCTTAAAACAAGCAGAAATTATCATTGCAGACCCATTATATCAGCCAATTTGTCCAAAATCATCAAAATTTATTCCGCTGGGGCATGAAGGCTTTTCTGGTAGAATCTATCATGATGTTATGCCAGATATGACAGATAATCTTGACTGGATTTTAAATCAATTATAATAAATTATTTTTTGAAAGGTGTAAGAATATGAAAAAAATATTAGCAAAATTAGTTGCATTCTCTCTAGTAGCAAGTGCTTTATTAATAACTGGAGGTTGTAGCAATGAAACAACAAATGATTCTGATAGCATAGCAGAAAATAATTCTGTTAATGATACTATCAATGAACCAGCTACAGAAATTGGTAATGATGAAGAAAGCAATATTGACAGTGATAATGATGTTGATAGTGATACAGAAAATCAGGATGAAGAAATTAATTCTGATGACACGATTACAGTTATCGACCATGCTGGTAATCAAGTCACCGTGCCAACAGAAATTAACAGAATTGTGATTGGAAATATTCTTCCTTTGCCGTCTGTTCTGACAGTATTTTTTGACAATGCAGAAAAAATTGTTGGCATGTCAGAAGGAAGCATGAAAGCTGCTGAAAATGGCTTATTAGGAGAACTTTATCCAGAAATTTTAAATGCTGAAACAGATTTTATTGACGGCTCAACAATTAATATTGAAGAAGTGATTGCTTTAAATCCCGATGTATTTTTTTATAGTGCTAGCGAACCGCAAGTCGGAGAACAATTAGAAGAAGCAGGCATTCCAGCTGTAGCGATTTCAGTTAATAAATGGGATTATAACACTATCGAAACATTAAATAACTGGATTGATTTACTAAGCGAAATTTTCCCTGAAAATAACAAAGCAGAAGTTTGTAGAAATTATTCTAATGATGTGTATCACATGATTCAAGAAAAAATAGAAAATATCCCAGATGACGAACGTGAAAATGTATTTTTCTTATTTCAGTATACTGACTCCAGTATTGCAACTTCAGGAAAACAGTTTTTTGGACAGTTTTGGGCAGATGCAATTGGTGCAAAAAACGTTGCAGAAGAATTAACAACAGATAATTCCGTAACTGTCAGCATGGAACAAATCTATGAATGGAATCCAAGTTTAGTTTTTATTACAAATTTTACTTCTGCACAACCTGATGATATTTATCATAATACGATTGGAACTTATGACTGGAGTGCAATTCAAGCAAGTGAAAATCAGAGAGTTTATAAAATGCCTTTGGGTATGTACAGAAGTTATACACCTGGAGTAGATACACCAATTACTTTGATGTGGCTTGCGAAAACAGCTTATCCAGATATTTTCACAGATATTAATATTACACAAGAGACAAAAAATTATTATCAAGAAGTATTTAATATTACGCTCACAGACGAACAAGCAGAGAAAATTTTCACACCAGTTTCAGAAGCATCTGTATATTAAATCATAAATAAAAAGCATTGTCCTATCAAAAAAGACAATGCTTTTGTTATATTAGTAAAATATTAAAAAATAA
>CAMWUF010000054.1 GCA_947177375.1 uncultured Ruminococcus sp. | reverse complement strand
TTACTCTATCCAGCTGTGTTAAAGGCGCAAAAGTCTGTAGATAAAATCAGCAGCCAAAGCTGCTAATCAATGGAGCGGGTGATGGGAATCGAACCCACGTAACCAGCTTGGAAGGCTGGAATTCTACCATTGAACTACATCCGCATTTATTTCCTGCAACAGTAATTATTATAGCATATAATATTTTATTTGTCAAGTGTTTTTTTAAAATTTTTTCAAAAAAATTTTAAAAAAATAGCCTCTCTGAAAATTTTAACAATCACAGAGAGGCTTATTTTAATTAATTAAAATATAATTTCACACCGTTTTCATCCGTGCTGATATTAATTTTATGCAAAATAGTTCCATTATCAATTATTTCTGATGCAATTGCATCTTCCACACGGTCACGAATAACACGGCGAATTTCCCTTGCTCCATAGCGTTTTCCAAAGGCTTCCTCTGCGATTTTTTGCAAAGCAGATTGTTCATATTCTAAAGCAATGCCTTTTTCCTGCAAAGGTGTTCGCATTTCCTCTAACATCAGACCAGCAATTGCTGCATAATTCTCTTGATTCAAAGGCTTGAATACAATAATTTCATCAATACGGCTGATAAATTCTGGTCGCAGGAAATCTCTTAACGCTTTCATTGCTTTTTCTTTTGTCACATCTTCCTGTGTTTTATTAAAGCCAACGCCAATTGTTTTATCTGTAGAACCAGCATTAGAAGTCATGCAAATCACAGTATGTGCAAAGCTAACAGTTCTGCCCTGTGCATCTTCAATCTGCCCTTCGTCTAAAATCTGCATTAAAATATTCATAACATCAGGGTGAGCTTTTTCGATTTCATCAAATAAAATGACAGAATAGGGCTTTCTGCGAACTTTTTCTGTTAATTGTCCTGCTTCGTCATAGCCGACATATCCTGGAGGAGAACCTATTAAACGTGCAACAGAATGCTTTTCCATAAATTCTGTCATATCCAGACGAATCAAAGGCTCTGTTGTATCAAACAATTCTGATGCAAGCACTTTTACAAGCTCAGTTTTTCCGACACCAGTAGGACCTACAAATATAAATGATGCAGGTCTGATACGTTCACTTAACTGCACACGAGTTCGTTTAATGGATTTTGCAAGAGCATTTACAGCATCATCCTGACCAACAACTTTAGATTTTAAACGCTCTGCAAGCCCTTTCATACGAGCCATTTCTGTTTCAGCGATTTTATTTGCAGGGATTCCTGTCCATAATTCAATAACAGCTGCCAAATCTGTTTCAGATACAAATATCTGGTCTACTTTTTCCAATAACTCTTTCTGTTGCATTTCTAAACGACTGCAAGCAGATTTTAACTCTGCAATTTTCTGAAAATCCTGTGTACCACTGTCTTTCACTTCTTCAAGTTCCTGATATTTTTTACCTAAATCTCTTGTGACGCTATCCAATTCTGCAAGTTCTTTGGCATGCAAACTTCTGTAAGCACAGCTTTCATCCAGCAAATCAATTGCTTTATCTGGCAAAAATCTATTTGTAATATATCTTTCTGATAAAACCGCACATAAATTTAATATTCTGTCTTCAATTTTCACTCTGTGATATCTTTCATAATATTCACGAATGCCAAGTAATACTTGTGCCGTTTCTTGTACAGTTGGTTCTATAATCGTCACAGGCTGAAAACGACGTTCCAAAGCACTATCTTTTTCAATATATTTACGATATTCTTTAAAAGTCGTTGCACCAATTACTTGAATTTCGCCTCTGGAAAGAGCAGGTTTTAAAATATTTGCTGCATTCATAGAACCTTCTGAATCGCCAGCTCCTACAAGATTATGCACTTCATCAATAAATAATATCACATTGCCTGCTTTAATCACATCTGCAATCAAGCCTTTTACACGGCCTTCAAACTGTCCCCTGAATTGCGTACCTGCAACAAGAGCTGTTAAATCCAGAAGATAAATTTTTTTATCCAATAAATGAAATGGTGCATCTCCGCTAGCAATTTTCTGTGCAAGCCCTTCTGCAATAGCAGTTTTACCAACACCAGGTTCACCAATCAGACAAGGATTATTTTTTGTTCTACGGGATAAAATCTGCATCGTACGTGCAATTTCTTTATCTCTGCCAATAATTCTATCAAGTTCACCATCTTCAGCACGTTTGCTTAAATTCGTGCAGTAATTACTAAGAAATTTATACTCTTTTTCAGGTTTATTATTTTTTTTGCGACTACGGTCATTTTTTCGACTTTCTCTAAAATCACGGGATTCCTGATTTGGCTGTTTGCCACTCATACTAGACATTCCGCCAAATAAATTACGCAAAAAGCTAGGCATTGCATCAATCGTACCACTGACTGGTTCATCATTAGAATTAGCATTAGAAAACATTTCTTCATCGATTACATCTGGCAAACCATCCTGCATCATTTCCATCATTCGTTCAGAAAATTCTTCCAAATCATCTTCATTGATATAATGACTTTTGAGATAGTCCGAAACTTGCGGAATATTTAAATCTCTTGCACATACCAAACAATACCCTTCATTCTTGCTTTCTTCTCCACGCAAAGCAGAAATAAAAACAACAGCTGGTCTTTTTTTACATTTACTGCATAAAACCATAAAATTTATCTTCCTTTCTGAATATAATTGACCTTTTCTTATTTAGTATAACATATCATTCAGAAATTGTCAACTTTTTTGATTCTAATTTTTATCCGCCACTTGTACGCTGAATTCTGTCATAGCCTAACAGATAAAAATATTTGCCATTTTTCAAAATTTTTTCATAAGCGTCACTGATTTCAAAACATGACAGTTCTGCTCCTGTAAACGAATAGCTCCTGATTTTTCCAGCATCTAATACATAAATAATATTATCTTGAATTTTAACATTTTTGCAAATGCTATCAAAATAAACTGTGACTGGATTCGTAGAACTATCTGAAAATAATAATAATACAGACTGTCTGCGACTTTCATTTGTGAGTAAAACAGCACCTTGATTATTAGAAAAATCACAATCTATTAAATTGCCGTTATACTCATAACTATTTATTAAATCGCCTGTGTTGTTATAATATGCAGTTTTCGTATCTCCAATGACAAAAGCGCCGCCATCTTTCAGCGAATAAACATGCCAGCACAACGCAGGTAAGGCCTCTGATGTCCATTGTATATCACTTTCCTGAAACTGTATATATTTTAAAACAGTTACAAGTTCACCATTTTCTGACCCTATTGTTGCACAGATACAGCCTTCATTATGAAAACTAACATCAATTAATCTTTCCAGGCAGTTTCTAGTATAAATTAATTTTCCAGTTGCATCATAGACATATAAACAACAAGCATAAGTTTCTGAACCAGTTATAATAGCAACACGTCCGTCATCACTGAGTACACCAAACCAGATAGAATCATCTAAATTTTCTTCAAAAAGCATTTTTTTAGAATTATCCACACGAAAACTTGTACCATTATGTGAATATAACAAAGCCTTATCCTGATTTGTCTTCATAACTGCATTGCTATATGCATGTTGTCTGCTATCTTGTAATTCTCCATTCATGTCATAAATATAAATATATTTATCACATAATACAAATAAATCATTATTTACAAATTCTGCATGATAATCCACACCGCCAGATACAGTCAGCATAAATTCGCCTTCTGTTTCTACATTTAAATTTGCATGTTGTGAACCAATTTGTTCTAATTTTGGAAACCATTTTTCACGGCTTGTATATATTAACGCACCAAACAGGACAACAGCCAGAATGATTAAAAATCTAAATAATCTTCTTTTGCGTTTTCTTCTTTCCCGCAATAGTACGACATCTACTGTTTTTGCCATGAAAAAACCTCCTTAATAAAATACTTGATTTAAATATAACCCTTGTGCAGGTGCAGTTCTTCCTGCAAGTAATCTATTTCCAGATTTAAAAATTTCTTCTAATTGATTTTTTGCAATTCTGCCTTCGTTGATATCTAATAAAGTTCCTATCATGATTCTGACCATATGATATAAAAAACCATCACCTTGCACAAGAAAGCAAATTTTTTCAGAATTTTTCTGGACATCAAATTGATAAACTGTTCTGACTGTATTTATATTTTTCCCATTATCTGTGCAGAACGCTTTAAAATCTTTCGTTCCTACAAATTGCTGTGCAACTTCTTGTACCAATTCCAGATGAAATTTTCTTCTGTAATGATAAGCTAAGTCTTTACTAAATGGGTCTTTACACTCACTATTATGAATCAGATATAAATATTCTTTGCCCTTACAGCTAAATCTTGCATGAAAATCTGGTTCTGCTTCTTCGCAGGATAAAATAGAAATATCTGCTGGCAGTTCGCCATTGACACCCCTGACAAAGCCTAATTCTGAAATTTTGCTATTTGTCTGCACAGAAAAGCAAAACTGCTTTGCATGTACGCCTGCATCTGTTCGGGAACAGCCATGAATCACAACAGATTCATTTAAAACTTTACTTACACATGTTTCAACAACTTGTTGTACTGTAATACCATTATTCTGAATTTGAAATCCATGATATGCTGTTCCCCGATAAGCCATTATAATTTTTAAATTTCTCAAAATGCACCTCTTAAAATTTTTTATTTTTCAGAATCTTGTGATTCTTGATTTTCGCCCTGCAAATATGCAGTCAACATATCCTGTGATAAATTATCTTCTTCTGCAATGATTTCAGATTTTGCTTGCTTATTGCTAAAATACGCATCTAATACTTCTTCTATCTCATTTTCTTCCTGTTCTTTTTCTTCTTGCATACTATCTTCTGTCATTTCCTGTACTTCTTCTTGTAATTCTGCTTCTTCCTGTACAGGGTGTTTTCTTTCCCAAAGCCAAAGCAATATTAAAATTCCGATACAGCCAATTCCAATTAATATACCAGAAATAAAACCTTTCGGGCTATATTTTAATACAATTTCATGAGAACCAGAATTTAATTTTACGCCACACATCGCATCAAAAACAGAAATTATTTCTGATTTTTGTCCATCAACAGAAACACTCCAACCTTCTTCATAGGGAATTGACAAATACAAAATGCCATCTTGTGCAACATCAACATTGCCTGTTAATTTTGTATCTGAAAATTTAGTTAATTGCAAAGCATGATTTTTTAATAATTCATAGCCCTGTTTTAACACATCTTCATTTAATTCATAAAAATAAATATTTACACTGCCACTATTTGCATCTTCTTTCATCGTACAACGCAAATTTACCAGTTCGCCCTCTTGAAAATACCCAATTGGTGTAATATAAGGCTGTCTGCCGATATTATATTTATGCAACTGTTCTGCATTATCCCGATAGATTTCTAAATAATCCGAATTAGTAACTTTGGCATAAGCATAAGCCATACCTGTTTTTGTCGTTGTATAATTATATTTTAAAAATACAGTATCTCCAGCATCAGTTTGTTTCGTATAGCGATAACTGCCGTAATCATTTCTAATAACTTCATAACCCTGATGTCCAACATGTGTAATATCTACTTGTGTAAATAATTCTTCATTTAAGCCTGTTAATTTCTGAAATAATAAATTTTGCTGTTCAAACGGATTATCTAAGTCTTCCAGTTCATCATTTTCTAATAGTTCTGGTATCATAAAACCAAGTCCCAAAATATACTGATTCTCAAATAAAACACTTGAACCATTTTCACTAATCTGATGCATTGTCACAGAATCCGCACTATAGCCATCTTTTGCAATGACATAACGCACGTCCAGTAACATATTTGTCAAAGGCGAAGTATTGGCATAATAATATCTATTCCCTGCTTCCGAAGCAGGCAAGCCAAGTTTTCTGCAATAGGTCGTAATACTTTCATTTGCCATAGATGAAAACTGTGAAATGCCGTTATATTCATACAGAGACGGGTCATTCAGTGTATACCACATAGTTAATTCTGTTCTATGAAATAAATCTTCATCATCTTCTAAACTTAATAAATTTTGCACTTCTTCATTATTAGCAAAATAAGAAGAATAACCAGAACTTCCGACAGATTGCACACCTCTGACAACATGTCCTGCCATTTCAAAATCCATTATTTTAAAGCCAACCATTTCAATACCAATTACGCCAGCAAGTAATATTTGCACGACATCTTTTGGGGCAAAAAATCTAAATAAAATAATTACTAAATAAATAGCACCTAAAATAATATTAGATTTCACAAAAGCATGATTCTCATCTTCCTGAATCCCTGAACCATAAGCTAAATAACAAAATACTGCTCCCGTTGCTAGCATAGCAATCCAATGCAGAATATGCAATTTTTCTTCTAGTAATACCTGATAAGCCCGATAAGCCATAATCAGCATAACAAATGAAAATAAAAACGAAAATCTATAGGGTAGCATATTCGTAAAATGAAATCCATGCCAGATAAAATTCAAATAATTCATATTACAGCTGACAACTAAAAATACTAAAATTAAAATTGCAGAAATTTTTTCACGGATTCTGATTTTTTTAGCAATTAAAAACGCTCCTAATAATAACACTGGCAACAAACCGCAATATAAATTCGGCAAGCCCTCTTTTGAAGTAACTTCTGTATAAGCAAGCATATTAGAAACAATATCCCGCCATTTTTCATAAAACGAAATTGTTTTCGGAAAAGAATTATTTGCACTATGTGTTAATTGCAATGCAAAAAAAGTCGGCAATAAAATCCAAGCCGACAAACCAGCTCCTAGCAAAGACCCACCATCTTATCCAAATCTACGAGCCAACTAGACATCTCAGGATATCGTAAGCAGTCTTCTTCAGAAACAAACAT
>CAMWUF010000053.1 GCA_947177375.1 uncultured Ruminococcus sp. | reverse complement strand
TATTGTATCTGAAAGAGGTGGCTGACATGGAGACATGGAACGGGCAATTATCCAGAATTGTAATTCATGGGTTCAAGTCTATAAAAAATTGTGATATTAAGCTGAATTGCATTAATGTAATGATTGGCAGCAACGGAGCAGGTAAATCAAATCTTATTTCAGCATTTGATATGCTTCAAAATATTATTAGTAAAAATTTGCAGTTCTGGATACAGATGAATGGTCTAAACTCCATTTTTTATAATGGAAGAAAAACAACAGAAGAAATCTGCTTTGAAATATATTCTAATACTAATTCCTATGGATTTACTTTAGTTCCGACTGATGATAACCGTGTTATTTTCAAAAATGAATTTTTGGGTTATGATGGAATAATAGCGAATGCTTCAACGGCACATGAAGAATCTAAGTGGGAAAATACAGGTAATGGAGCTGAAGCTGATTTCCTTAAAAAAGATATGCTTGCAAAGCAAAACTGGAGAGTATATCATTTCCATGATACAAGTAGGTCAGCAAAAATAAAACAGGTACATATGCTTTCTAATAATCTGGTATTAATGCGGGACGCTTCTAATCTTGCAGCATTTCTGTATCGATTGAAGCAGTATTATCCAGAAAGCTATGAAGAAATTGTGGAGACAATTCGTTTGATTGCACCTTATTTCAATGATTTTATTCTTTTGCCGCAGGAAGGAAATATGGAGCAGATTATTCTGAAATGGCAGCAGAAAGGTACTGAAGATGTTTTCTATGCTTCTCAGCTTTCTGATGGAACACTTAGATTTATCTGCTTGGCTGTTCTGCTTCTCCAACCTGCTGAGTTACAGCCTTCGACTATTATTATAGACGAACCTGAACTTGGATTACACCCCTATGCTATTACTGTATTTGCTGAAATGGTAAAGCAAATTTCGGGATATAAACAGATTATCATTTCCACACAGTCAGTAGAATTGCTTAATGAGTTTGATGTGAAGGATATCATAGTAGTTGACAGAGGAGAAAATGGCTCTGAATTTAAGCGTCTGAATGAAGAAGAATTACATATCTGGCTGGAAAATGACTATGCTCTTGGTGACCTTTGGCGAAAGAATTTGTTGGGAGGTAGGCTCTCATCATGAAATATGTGTATATATACTGCGAAGGTCAAACCGAAGAAGGATTCATAAATAACATTTTGAAACCATATTTTAAGCAAATGGGTATTTATATAATTCCGATTATCCATAAAACGAAAAGGACAGCTACTATGTCCTATAGAGGTGGGGTAAGTAAATATAGTGATATTAGAAGAGAACTTGATATACTGTGCCAGAACCCTAATATTATAGTGACTACAATGTTTGATTACTATCAGATGCCGACAGATACACCAGAAATTAATTGTAATGAACCTGATATTTATAGGAGAATGGAAATCATTGAAGATGTTATCAATCAGGATATAGGACATTCAAATCTTATGTTCAATTTGATGCTACATGAATTTGAAACTTTATTATTTTCAGAACCACAGGCATTCAAATTTATTGCAAGGGATAATATAGTAAATGCCATTCAGAAAATCAGAGATGAGTTTCCAACTCCTGAACATATCAACAACTCTTTGGAAACTGCACCTTCCAAGCGTATCTTGCATTTGATTCCTAATTATTCCAAAACAAGACAAGGCGTTTTGATTGCTAAAAAAATTGGAATTACGCAAATGCTTGCAGAGTGCAAACACTTCGCAGCATGGATAGAAAAGATTAAGAATGTCTGTGTTTGAGATGATTTTTATTTCCGTTACATTTCCGTTATGCGTATCGAAAAGTATAATTAAGAAGTGAAATCCATAAACCAGTAATGTAATGGAAATGCCTATATTATGACACTTTTGAATCACTATGAAAATATATAAATCAGTGTACGCAACACTCATAACCCCATGAAATTAGTAAAATCTTAAAAAATAATGTCACTAAACCCACGTAATACGGGCAATTACGTGGGTTGTCTTTTTGCTTGAAGCTGAGTTGACCCCAATTTGACCCCTTATCAATGAAAAAAGATAAGTAAAAACTTGAAGCATTGAGGAGCAGGAAAGAATTGATTTTTATTAAAAATTATTCAGGCTTGAACGGCACAAAATTTCTATATGTCTTACCGTGAAGTACCTTATTTTCTCTGATATGTTTCTGATAGTTATACACATCACCCTTGATAAAGCATTCGCCCACATCCATGCACAAAAGTTCCTTTTGAGATATTCCAAGACTTTTGGAAACTGCTAAAACAGAAGTATCATCAGGATTGAAGAATGCAGACAAGCTAGCAAGTTTAATGACTGCATTTGCATCAGTATTTTTTTTAGAAAGAAACTGAGTCGCATAATTGAGGAATGTACGGAATTTTCGCCCTTCTCTGAGTATCTGTGTTATCGGTCCCTGCGGTTTCAGATTTTGACTATGAATTTCGTCAACAAAAATGCCAAGATGCTTCGCAGGATTGAAACGCTGATGATAAAACAGGGACATCATAAGAATATCAATGAGGGCATATCCACCTGTTTTCGAGGAAGCGTTCATGGATATGATAACAATATCCTTACTGTTATTTAAAAATTCACTCCATCCTCTGTTAGCACATTCATAATTGGTGAAACATGAGAAATGTTCCGTTACCTGAAGATGAAGAGAATCTTGTTTTTCAGGGTAATATGCATCAACAATACAGTCGTAAGCATTTATAATAGATAAATCATCAGTAGAAATCAGGTTTGTTATTAATTGCCCTATAAATACTTCCTGTACTTTACCAAGACTGCCGAAATGAGACATGATAATGGAAAACAAGATGTTTTTCTTCTCCGTAATATCATCCGAGAAATTAAGCATCAGCGGTTCTATGGGTATGCCTTCTGTTTCGATATTGTGGAATGTAATATGCTCGTTTACATAATTTTCTACTTCTTTTAGTATTTTATCATCACCGCCTACAGAGAGTTTTTCAATAATTTCTTTTCTGGTAAATGAACTGCTTGCATCGAATACTACAGTACGGATACCTTGCTTCTGGAGACTGCACATACGCTCGGTGAGATGAAATGTTTTTCCATAACCAGGCATACCTGTAGTAAAAAAATGCAGATTATCTTGTCTGTTGGCAGCAAATTCTTGACTTGCAATAAAACCATTCTGATTTGTAATAACTGGAATAACAGGTGTTGATGGGAGAGTTTTGGCAAACCATTCAGAGGTTTTAATCCCACTTAACATATCTGCAATATCGTTATCAAGAATAGTGTCTTTTTCAATTACAATAAAACTATGTCTTCTGTGCATTCCATGGTTGTAAACGGTAAGCTTATAACGCAGTGATTCTTTACTGCCTTTTGATGATGTATAAAGCAGGTTATCTTCATTCAGACTTTGAAGAATATGAAGAACACTGTTTGTTGTAGTCATAAGAGGAAGAATTTTTTTCGTTAGCGTTTCTTCTTCCAATGCAAGCATTTCATCTTTTATTATGATTTCATTGTTTCCAGGAGTAAAGTTCATATCCTTGCTGTATTGAACAATACTGACATTATTACTGCGAATAACTTCATTGAGAGCCTGAGTGAAGTCATTTACGATTGCTTCGGAATTTCCACCAGTTTTTTTTACGCCTGTATTTATAATATGATATAAATATTTTGCAATATCATCAATTGAAACAGGAATATCATAATATGTTTGAAGCATCTCAAAAACGCTTATCAGTATACACCAGCTTTTACGGTATTGTGTATTTTGAAAATCCTGCTGTCTTGTTTCATTATACAAAAATGAAATTGAGAATTTTAAATCAGATTTAACATCAGAGTATTGATTACAGCAGAAATCTATAAAGTGACGAGAAATATCATTCAAAGAATTGCATAAACTATTTTCTTCTTCGGGAATTAATCCGCCAGGAAATAGCTTATTAAGAGTTATGCAGATTTTCTTTTCAGGCGGCAGAATATACTGAGCAGCAGTTGAAATTATTGCTGTGTTATGCGGTTGAGCTTTATTATCAAGGCTTAAAATTAATTGTAGTATATCTTCTCTTCTGGATTGATTGTCGATATTTGTGCATTCGCTTATGACAATCGTTTCATCTCTTGAAGTAAAAAACTCCTTCTGAATTGTGGGTTTGCTGTCATCAAAACTTAGCGATGGTTTATTTCTGTCATAAAGTTTCAGATACATGGAGGCATATTTTGTATCGTTATAATCAGTCGAAGAAATTACCAGAAACTGTTCCATGTTATATCCAATTTCATTCAGCAAAGAAGAAAGAATACCGCATATATTGAAAGTGAAAAGAAGACATTTCTCTGGTGTATTCAGAAAAGATAAAACAACATTTTTAATATCTGTAATATTTTTTTGATGCTTAGGAAGCCTTCTGTTGATAATATTGGGAGAATAAAGTCTTAGAAGTTCAGGAACAGCAATTTCAGCGTTACAAATAAAGTGAGCTTTTTCTATATTATTTTCATCTTTATAGGGAGAGAATCCAGGGTACTCATTAACTATAAGGATAACATTGGACTTTATATCATGAATTCTTGAAGCAAGATAATCGTTAGCAAGCTGTTTATTTTTACATTCGCATTCAAATCCGTGAAAGTATTTGAGTATTTTTTTATTCGTAAGTTCATCATCAGTAAATACTGCGGAGCGTTCGCATCTTTTGCTATCCAAATACGTTACAAGTGTATAATCAGTGTAGTTTCCATTACGAAAAATTTTGTACCCCTGTGCATTGAGAATAGAAATAAAACCGATGCGTATAATTTTTTCATGAACGCCATTTGTTTCAACGCATATAGCAACACCTTCATTGCTTTCTTTAAAGAATCTGTTTTCAGAACGATTTTGTTTCATACGTTGAATGTTCATACGAAGCATAGTATTTTCTCTTGTAATTGCTTCTAAAGATTTTCGGTCATTTAATTTCGAAGTTATAATAGAGTCCGCCGTTTCTTTCAGAGAGTTTATTGCACTGGCAATTATTTGTGTGTTATCTTGTTGCAGTGTTGGAGTTTGGTCAGGCATAACTGGTGTTTGATGCTGGAACGGATATACTGGCTGTTGATTTTGGACAGGGACATTTTGTTGTTGCGGTTCTGGTTTAGGAACATGGGTAGAACCATGGTATACAAATAATTCATGAGAATCATCCATATTTTTAATCTCCTTTTGTTTTGTAGAGTAATGAATTATTGTTATATTAATTATACACTATTCAGATTGAAAAGTAAATAGGTTTGCAGAAAATTTTTAAAAATTGTCTCCCTTTTTTAAAATTATATTAGTAAAAATAAAAAAACCCTTAATTTTAATAAGCTTCGATTTTAATTTTGAAAAAAGAGAGACAAAAATAAATTTCCGTGCAGATGATACTGCACGGAAATTTAATCAATCAAACATTTACAATCAAAACAAATTCACCAGCCGAAAGAACCAAATCGGAACATGGAGTCGGAACTGGTGGACAATGCCCGACAAGTTTTTCCGTAATCGCATCTTGAATACAAATTAAGCCGAACGGAATGTCATCAACTTCAAAACTTAAGTCATCAAAATCTACTACATTCAGTATAAATCCGTTTGCCGTTATAGTGACAATTATAGGATAGGATTGCTGCTGAGGTGATATTGTTGGAAGGTCAAACAGTCCTTCCATTTTCATCATTTCCTCACGCTTGTGACTGTCCAATACATGACCGTATACATCAAGTGTGAATGCAACAGAATAATGTCCCATGATAGTCGAAACGGTTTTTGCATCCATATCGTTTTCCAACGCTCTTGTACAGAATGTATGACGAAGTGCATGAAATGTATAATGCCCGATATTTGCAGTTTGTAAAATCTTGTTGTAATAATCCTTGAATGTCCTGGGTTCTATGTAACTACCGAACGGATTTGTGACAACCATTCCCATATCCTGATAGGCTGAACCTGCTTGTACCTTATCAGCCATCTGCACATTTTTCCAGTCCTGTAATTCTTTTATCATAAAGGGCAGAAGAGGAATGGAACGGATAGAATTTTTAGTTTTTGGAACTTGAAATACAATCTCTGTTTTTGAACCTTTTCCGTTGTAGTCGATTTTTTCAAGTCTGTTTAATGTCTGGCGAATATTCAGTATGCCAGAACGCAGGTCAATGTTTTCCCATTTTAATCCCAGCACTTCACCAAGCCGCATACCTGTTGTTAAAGTCAAACGAATAAAAATCCCGTAGCGAAACTGATAGCTTGCCTGAATTAATCTGGTTTGTTCTTCACGGGTTAAAATTTCAATTTCAGGCTTTTCACGTTTTGGAAGTACAACTGCATCACTTGGATTGAAAGTAAGATAATGCTCCAGAACTGCCTGCTTCAACGCTTCATGTAAGCAGCGGTGAATATTGATAACTGTTTTTGCTGATAAATTCTCAACTGCCAATTTATAGTTGTAAAACTCCTGCAAATCTCTTGAAGTCAAATCCTTTAGCTTCATAGCTGGAAACCCAACAGCAACGTGTCTGTCAATATATCCACGATAGCTTACATAAGTTGATTGTTTGATATTATTCTTTTTATAAGTTTCCAGCCAGTAGGTGAGCCAGTCAACAAATTTTGTGGATGTAGGGGCGATTTTGTTCTGACAGTGAATTTCATATTCAAGCACCCTCAGCTTTTCAATTACTTCTGTTTTTGTTTTACCGTAAACAGAAATACGCTTTGGTTTGCCTGTTCGATAGTCGATACTGCCAGTTGCTCTTGCTTCCCATCTTCCGTCGGAACGCTGGCGGATACTGCCCTCATTTTTTGCTCTTCTTCTCATAGGAATACCTCCAGATAAAAATTTTAAATAATCTATTTCACCTTCAAAACTTGCTGTGCACATAG
>CAMWUF010000052.1 GCA_947177375.1 uncultured Ruminococcus sp. | reverse complement strand
CAATAAAATTACTAAAATTTTACTTTACCTGCAATAAAACCGCAACCCAACCAGATTTTTCATGCATTTTTATTTCTAAAAATCCATTTTCTTCCAAAACAGAAAACACTTCATTTGCACGTTCTGCAATAATACCAGATACAATTAAATAACCCTTTGGCTTTAAAAATTTCTTAAACAAACCAGACATGGCAATTAACACATCAGCAACAATATTTGCACAAATTAAATCATAATCACTGCCGATTTTCTCACATAATGCATTATTCTGACAAATATCGCCACAGTAAGCAAGATATTTATTTTCTGAAATATGATTTTTATTAGCATTTTCCATTGCAGTGCGAACAGAATTTTCTACAATATCCACAGCAACAGCAGATTCCGCACCTAATAAGATTGCTCCAATTGATAAAATACCACTTCCACAGCCTAAATCTAAAATTTTATCATTTTTTTGCAATACAGTTTCCGCCAGTTCTAAGCATAATCTTGTTGTATGATGTTGTCCAGTGCCAAAGCTAGAAGCAGGGTCAATTTCTAAAATAATTCTATTATTTTTATCTGCTTCTGAAATTTCTTCCCATGAGGGCTTAATTAATAATTTTTCGCCAATTGGCAAAGGCTTAAAATATTGCTTCCAGTTATTTGCCCAATCATCTTCTTTCACGCTATCACAGGACAGCTCCAGACTGCCGAACAATTCTGCATGTTCAGCATGTTTCAACTGTTCTAATAAATTTTTAACAGCTAACATTTGTTCAGCTCCCTGTGCATCATCAGGCAAATAAAATATTAGACTTGTATCACAATTGGCAAGTCCCATTAAATCTTCGTCAATATAATCCCATTGCCCTTGTTTATTTTCCAAGAATTCCTGAAAACTTTCTTTATCCTGTGTGACAAACCCTTTCACACCCAAATCTGTCAACATGGCACAGAGAATATCTAATGCCTGTGTTTCTGTCATAATTTTGACTTCAAACCAATTCATAAAAAAACGCCTCTCATTTCCGCACAAAACCGCTAGTTTTCAAACCAGCGGTTCTGTAGCAATTATTATATGTTATGTTTCATCAGGTGATAATTTTGTAAAATCCAAAGAAATCCAGCCTTCTTGATTTTCATACAAAACTTTTCCCCATTTAAAATCTTCGTCTACTTCCACAACATTAAGATAAGTATCTTCGGGAATCATATTTAAAATTTCTGCATTTGTATCTGGTGTTGCACGCAAACGCAAATTTTTCTGAATATAAAATCTCACATTCATGTATAAATTTTGTTCTTTCACATCAGATAATACATCTTTTGCCTGTTCTTTTGGAATAAACATTGTTCTTAAATTTTCTGTTGAAACACTATGATTCACATCTGGTGCAATTTCGGGTGCATCTTGCAAAATCACAACTTGCACATAATCTGCATCATCTTCAACAGTTGTATCATTTTCTATCAGTGGAGCATCCAGTATAATTTCAGGCATAGTTTCTGGAGCAGGAATAATAATATCTGTTAAAACTGTTTCTGCTGTAGTCACTGTTGTCGCCTTAGTAGAATTTATAATTTCTGGTGTTGTAGTCGTTGTTGTTGTGCTTGTTGTAGTAGTTTCTGTACTAGTCGTTGTAGAAGTCTCCGTTTCAGTTGTTGTTGTATTTTCTGTTGTTGTTACAATCACTGTTGTTTCTGTAATTGTTGTGATTACAGTTTCAGGCATTGTTTCCAAAGTAACAGGTGCTGTAGCAGGTGCTGTCAGAAGAATTTCTGGAGCTGATTCCTGTACAGGCATTTTTAGTAATTCCGTTTCCTGTGGTATTTTTTCAAGAGCTTGTGATGCAGAATCTGTAAGTTTAAACAAACGCAATGAAGTCATACTGCTAATACCATATTTTTCATTGAGTGAAGTGCTTTTACTTCCAGGATCCATCATAATAATTTCAGAATTTTTTACATAATCAACGGCTACAAAATGTTGCCCATATTTGACTTGTGCAATGATATAATAGCCATCATTTAATAAATTTTGGACTTCTTCAATTTTCTCTTGGTTTGTAAAACCAGATAAATCATGTTTTCTGTCAAATTTAAAATTTGGTGTATAATTATTTAATACCCACCAATTCAAACCACCATCTGCTGAAAAACCACCATTTTGATTCAAATATGTTATCAAAACAGCTGGATTAAAATCAGTCTCTGTCACTGCACCTGATTTTACCATTAACATAGCAGCAGAAGTAACTGCACAGCCAATATTTGCTACAGTTTCGCCTTGTGTTCCAATTGTAATGTTGCTCCAACTACTGTTAGTTTGTTTCCAATTTTTATAATTATCCGTAACATTTGCAGAAATCAAAGAATTTCCTAATAATGTCACACTTAACACTGTTGACGCAACTGCACCCAATATTTTGGCTCTGCATTTTAAAAATGACATATGCTATCAACGCCCCTTTCGTTTTTTTTCTTGTTTTTGTTTTTGTGCTTGTTCTTTTTGGAATTGCTTCCAAGATGCTTGCCACTGAATATATGCCTCTGCAAGCTGTTGTGATGTCATAATAAATTTTTCTGTCACTGGATTATGACGATAGAGCAGTACATTTAGAGCCTGAAACAATTCATTCTTAGGATAAAAAATACTAGAATGTTTTGCTAACTCATTTACAGTTGTACTATCTGGTAAACGCAACTGTCGCCGCATATGCTGGAATATTGCTGACGAACTTTGCTGCGGTGTCATACGAATTAATTTTTTTCGGAAATTTTTTTCCCGAATACGAGGAATTATCATATAAATTATCCCTGCCAGAATGACAAGTGCTAATATAACAAATCCCCACAGCATAATATTTTTATTTTCCGCCCATGTATTTTCAGGAATATCCATGCTTGGCACAGTTGGTTCAAAGCTTAGCCAACCATAGCCTGAAATATAAACTTCTGGAAATGCATGAGCGTCACGAACTTTAATAACATAATTTGTCTGATGCTGATTGATTTGACGATTATATAATTCACTTAAATTATAACCTTGGGCATATCTTGCAGGCAATCCAGCACTTCTACAAAGCAATACCATTGCTGTAGCAAATTCATAGCAAACGCCTGTTTTACTCTGGGTTAAAAAATATTCTGCATTTTCGCCATTGGATTTTTGATAATTTAAATCATACTTGAAATGTTGTTGATAAAAATATTGTTCAATTGCTTTGGCTTTTTCAAAATCAGAATCACAATTTTCTGTAATTTGTTCTGCAAGTAAATCAATTGCATTACTTGAGAAATCATGTTTTTTCACTTCTTCCAGATAGGCATAAGCATTATAATATTCCGTAAGTACTTGATTTAATAATACAGCTTGTCCAGAATTTGTATTTTTTAAAATCTCTATGGCATCAAGCAATAAATTTTCATAATTTTCATGGGACAGCTCCTGTAAAACAGAATTTACTGTTTCATATCTTGCATAATTATCAGAATAGTAATTAAGCGAAACTTCACCAGAGAAATTATAACTATAAAACGTATTTGTTGCAGATTGCGTAATTTTTTTGGGCAATTCTGAATGTAAATTTAATTCATTAATTCTTGTTGGTGTTGGTAAAACTTGTGTCCTATACCAAGTATACAAGTATAAATTTTGTAATTCTTGTTCAGGAAGTGTTAAATTTGTAAAACTCTCTAAATCATAATTTTTTGCAAATTGCTTGTCCTGTTCAGAAGCACTTAAAATTGCTTGCAATACATCTTGCGGACGATAAGTAATCGGCTGAGATAATTCTTCTGTTGGCTTATCATAATTTTCAAGTACATTCCAGGAATCATTTGCCAAATAATAAGAATAAGTCTGTGTTTTTAATCTTAATGATTCAGGGGATTGTACATAATAAATTGTTCTTGCATTATTAGAAACTGACATAGAATTATCCGTTGTATCTGTAAACATGCTAATTGCATTCATAAGAATATCTGACCAAGAGCTATAAGACATGGCATTATCAATAAATTCTCTGTCTGGTATGATATTCGGCTTCGGAATCACAGAAGCAAGAATAGAAAATCCCAATACATAATATGCAATAGACATTCTGCTTTGATAACTTGGCAAATAGCGAATTCGTTCTGTATCCTGAAGCATTTTGCAATAAATCATTAACAAAAAATAGCTTGCTAATAAAATAATTACTAAAATAGCTGGCATATGCTGATTTTCCTTGGCATAGAAACTCAACGGAATCAGCATAATTAAAAACTGCATACTCATGCGATAAGTAATTTTTGAAAAATAATAAACAACACTTGTTAAAAATCCCAGCATTAATAAATAAATCGCAATGGTATAACACAACGAAAAAGACACAACACTTTGAGGCGTTAAAAACCATATCATAAAACTAATCGGATAAGATTTTTGCCCCCAATTTGCCAACATGCCAATGATTTCTAATCCCGCAAACATGTAAATTAAATAAATTAAAATTCCCAGATATTTATGCTTTGCAATAAAATCATATAATTTCATGAGAACAAAGCTAATTAATACTGCAAAAACTGTATAAATTGCTGTCATATTGGCATGATAATAATACATGACAGTTGTTATCAAAAATACAGCATATAATCTGATAGGGTCGCCTAATAATTTCAAAAAAAACCGCATCACAGGGTGATTTGACAAGTTTTGCAATTTATTCCACATGTCAGCACCTCACTTTAATTTTTCAAGTTTTTCATTATAAAATTTTCGTCCAATTCCCAAAGCGAATCCATATCCATTAATGGATAATTTTGTGTACCTGTTGGACAAATGGCACAAATATAGCCTTTTTCACGCAAACTTTCTAATTCTAAAGCAAGTGCTTCATCTGGATTTGCAGTATAAATTAAATACACGCCTGCTTTTTCATAGAATGCACTGGAATCAATTCTATGATTATCATTTACAAAATCTGCCGTTGCAATTTCTATGCATATATTTCTGACATCATCTTCATTTTCTAAGATAACACATTTCCATTGCTTTCCCGTTGCAAATCTCAGACTACAGGGAATCCCTTGCTTGACTAACAGCATTAAAAACCCTAATGCCCCTTCTATCATAATTTCACGGTGTTTTAATTTTTCTTCTTGTGTTTCTGGCTGAATATCTAAAATAACAGTTGGTCTGATAGTAGTCGCTGATTCTTCCATACGAACCATTAATTTTTGTCTTTTGGCAGACATTTTCCAGTTAATTTTTCTTAAACTATCACCTGCAACATATTCTCTATGTACATAGCCAAGCATAGACTGTGGCGAAAAACTAGCACTGGATTCTTCTTCTTCGTCATCTTGTGTGAGTATTACATCACTCACAGCATGTAACATGATATTTGCATTTGTCAATTCTGGAATTGCAGGAATCACACCAATTTTAATTTTATAATCATCTGGAATATGTCCATATTTGAACTCTACCAAACCCAAATAATCAGAAATCGCTAATCTTTTTATTTTAATTTCAGCTAATCCGACATATTTTGCTGTCATCTGATAAGAAATGATTAAATTTTCTTTTGATGTCATAGCACTTTGTACGGTTCTATTATCTTGTTGCACAATATTTGCTGCTGGTTTTATATGACATCTCACAAAAGGCACAGGCAATTTTCCAATTGTACTTGCAATAAAATTCACACGAAAATTTTTACCTTTTGCAAGATAATCAGGTGCTTCTAAATGTATTCTAAGTTTAAAAATTGCATAATAGCTTAATATAATAGACAATAACGGTGCAATGATTAAAAAACTCCAGACAACAACGCCAATATCGCCATCAAGATAATGCGTAAATGCATATGCCATAATAATAATTAAAATAATTTCAAAACTACTTTTTAAACTTTTGGGGCGTATTATTTTAGAATGCTTCAAAATTCCAAATAATTTTTTCATATCATTCACCATTAGGCATTTGCTGGAACAGCTATTGTATCCAGTAATTGTTTCACAAGAGCTTCAGGAGAACCTAGCATATTTCTTCCTTTTGGTGATAATAAAATTCTATGTGCCAACACAGGAATTGCTAAATCTTTGACATCATCTGGCGTTGCAAAACTTCTGCCATGCAAAAATGCAGATGCCCGCACAGCTTTATAACAAGCAATACTGCCTCTGGGGCTGACACCCAATGCAGACATATCACTTTCTCTGGTGGCTCTTACTAAAGCAAGAATATAATTTCTCACACCCTCAGTTACTTGAATAGTATTTATTTTTTTCTGGAGCTGACAAATTTCCCGTGTGGAAATAACAGCTGTGGAAATATTTCCAATCGGATTACCTTCGCCATTGCGTTCTAAAATAGCCAGTTCCTCCTGCATTGTCGGATACCCCATAGAAATTTTCATAAAAAATCTATCCATTTGTGCTTCAGGCAAATGATATGTCCCATAAGTTTCCACTGGATTCTGTGTTGCAATTACCATAAACGGTTCAGGCAAAATATGTGTCTGACCATCAAGGCTGATTTGATGTTCTTCCATGATTTCTAATAAAGCAGATTGCACTTTTGGAGATGCTCTGTTAATTTCATCAGCAAGCAAAAAATTACAAATTGCTACACCTGCTTTATATTCCAGTGAACCATCTTTTTGATTCACAATAGAATAACCCGTAATATCTGACGGCATAATATCTGGTGTCAGCTGAATTCTATGAAATTCACCACCGACAGAACGTGCCAACGCTGCGGCAAGCTGTGTTTTGCCAACACCAGGGACATCTTCCAGTAACACATGCCCGCCACAAAGCATAGCAATGATTGCTTTTAAAATTGTTTCATCTTTGCCAACAATTACTTTATTCACACTTTGCAAAATTTTTCTGATATCTTCTTGCATAAAATTAAACCTCTCTTGATGAATTTTTAATAAAAAATAGTTTCATATTGTAATTATATCATATCATTCATAG
>CAMWUF010000051.1 GCA_947177375.1 uncultured Ruminococcus sp. | reverse complement strand
GCAATTGGACCAACTGGCGCAGATGGTGTGACTGGTGCTACTGGTCCAACTGGTGCTGATGGTGCTACTGGTCCAACTGGACCTACTGGTCCCACTGGTGCAGATGGTGCTGTTGGTGCAGCTGGTCCAACTGGTGCTGATGGTGCTACTGGTCCAACTGGTGCTGATGGTGCCACTGGTCCTACTGGACCCACTGGACCTACTGGTGCTGATGCAACATTTACACCTGCTGCCGCTGTTGCAACTGTTGCAGATACTGGTAGTACAGTAGACGAAGTTGCAGCACAATTGAATGCAATCATTACAGCTCTTCAAAATGCTGGATTAATGGAAACATAAATTAACAATTAAAATATTGTCGTCTTTTATCAGACGGCAATATTTTTATTTAGATAATTATCAAAATAATTTGCAAAATCACTTGACAAGGATTTAAAATTATGCTATACTGTATTTAGATAATTATCTAAATAAAAAAATTCAGAAAGAAGTGATTTCTAATTTTATGAAAGATGTCTGGAATGCCTTAGCTGACCCAACAAGACGGGAAATTTTAACACGCTTGCAAAAACAGGACATGACAGCAGGAGAAATTGTCGCATGTTTTTCTGTATCTGGTGCAACAATTTCACATCATTTGAAAATTTTGCGTGAAGCGGATTTAATTCTTGCACAAAAAGAAAAACAAACAATTACTTATCGTTTGAATACAACAGTATTTCAGGATTTTTTGAAACATATTGCTGAAGTATTTGGAAATGCTCAAAAGGAGGAAATTTATCATGAAGCAGAACAAAATTAATGTGATATTATTATTTTTAAGTATCATAAATTTAACGATATCTATTATTTACATTTTACAATTACCAGAAATTGTACCAACACATTTTGATATTAATTGGATTTGTGACGGCATGGGGTCTCGTTGGACAGCAATTTTACCAGCAATTTTGCCGTTATTGGTAGGAATTAGTATGTCAATTGCAGAAAAATTTGCAAAACAAGCGAATCAAAAGCCTATGCGAATCACTATGCTTTTACTAATAATTTATTTTATTGTTTTAAATTGGACAATATTGCCAACTATGAAAACAGGCTTGCAAATCGGCGATAAATTAGAAAATTCATTATTTGTATGGATTCTTTTTAGTAGTCTAGCTGTATTATTTATCAGTATGGGAAATTATTTGCCAACAGTTCAGCAAAATAAAACACTAGGTTTTAAAATCAAATGGACACTTGAAAATGAGGAATGCTGGAGAGTCACTCACCGCTTTGCAGGAAAATTTATGGTAATTATGGGATTTATTTATCTTGCATTTTTAATAATTGCCATGCTTGCAGATTTGTCGGAAATATTTGCATTTATATTATTATTTGCAATATTATCTGCTTTTATTGCTGTTACAAGTATCTATGCATATCAGCATAGAAACGATATGTAATGAATTCAAAAATCATACTTGCAATTTTAGATTTTTTCTGGTATAATAAGATTAGCCGTTGTTTTACTTGAAATTTATTATATATTTGTCGAAAACAGCTGTATTTTGTATAAAGAATTTGTAAAAAATGCGAATAGCCAATGACAAGTGATTTATGGTATAATAAAAAGTGTCTAACAACTGGATAACGTTTTATTTTAGAAACAGAAAGAAGCTGAAAGTATGTCAACACAAACACCAAACCCCAAAGAGGGTGGCAAAAAATCTAGTATGGACCCAGAGGTTACAAGGGTTGTGCTGATTTTCCTACTGTTGCTTGTTATTATTGCCTTGCTTGTTGCCGCATTCATGAGTTTAGGGAATGGTACGTCTACTGCCGATGGTAACGTAATACCAATAGCAATAACAACTGATGAAAATGGTGACGTGATTCCCGCAACAGAGTATACAACAACAGTTGACCCAAATCATAATGCCCCAACAGAAACAATTCCAGAAGAAATTCTAAACCCAAGTTCTGAAAATGAAACAGGGGCTTCTGATTTACCAGGAGAAGAAACTCTGGAACCAGTACAAACTTTAGTAACATCAGAAGGAGAACAAGCTGGAGATGCTACAAGAATGACAACAACGGGAGAACGACCAGCCAATACAAATCCTGTATATATTTCTACAACAGGATTAGCAACCCTTGCACCACCATTGACGACTGCTGGAGAGGTAGGAGATGGAAGTCCTACAACAATTACTACTACCGTTAACGTTTCGCAAGCAAGCGATGGTGCAATTACTAGTGTCAATTATACAGTTTCGCTAACAGGTTCAGCAGGGATTTATTCTGAACCAAATGGCAGTTCCAATGGCACAATTGGTTCTAATGGTACATTTACGATTATACAAGAGCAAACAGATTCTAACGGTGTAAAATGGGGAAAATTAAAATCTGGTGCTGGTTGGGTAAGATTAAATTAGTTTCAAAAACTGCTGATAATTTTCAGCAGTTTTTTGTTTGATTTTCGTAAAACACTTGACAAATCAAGAATAAAAGCTGTTATGTGAATCACACAACAGCTTTTTTATAATTTATTATTTTAATTGACAGAACGTTTTACATAGCTTGTATGCAAAGTCTTGTGTGATTTATGACCACCTGGTCTATGCAGATATTCTTCATAGAGTTTCTTAACATCTGCATTCAAATGAGACAAACGCAATTGTTTATTTGCATCTTCATCATACAAAGCTTTTGCACGGAGTTCACGCAAGTCTTCAAAATTACGAACGCTAGCTGGTTGCTGAGGCTGACCGCCACCATTGACACAACCACCAGGACAACCCATAATTTCAATGAAATCTAACTTTTCTTCACCGCTTTGTACTTTCTTAAGCAATTCTCTTGCATTAGCAAGACCAGAAGCAACAGCGACTTTAATTTCCGTGCCGTTAATATCAATACTAGCACGTTTAATACCGTCTGTGCCACGAACTTGTGTAAATTCTACAACTTCATCATTCTTACCAGTCAGCCAGCAATATGCTGTACGCAATGCAGCTTCCATCACACCACCAGTTGCACCGAAAATATCACCTGCACCAGAAGACAGACCTAATGGATTATCAAAATCTTCATCTGGCAAAGCTGTAAATTTCAGACCTGCACGGCGAATCATTCTAGCTAATTCACGTGTTGTGAGAACATAATCTACATCTGGAACACCTGCGGCATTTTCGTCATCACGTTGGCATTCATATTTTTTCGCTGTACAAGGCATTACACTGACAACAATAATATCTTCTGGTTTTTTGCCAATTTTTTCAGCATAATAAGTCTTTGCCATTGCACCAACCATTTGATGTGGAGACTTGCAGGAAGACAAATTATCCAGTAAATCAGGGAAATAATGTTCACAATATTTTACCCAACCAGGAGAACAAGAAGTCATCATTGGAAGTTTACCACCATTCTTGAAACGGTCAACAAATTCTGTTGCTTCTTCCATGATAGTTAAATCTGCACCCCAGTCAGTATCAAATACATCATCAAATCCCAGTCTACGCAAAGCAGCAACCATTTTGCCCTCTACGTTTGTGCCAATCGGATAACCAAATTCTTCGCCAAGAGCCGCACGAACAGCAGGAGCTGTCTGAACAATTACATGTTTAGAACTATCAGCAATTGCATTAAATACTTCGTTTGTGAAATCTTTTTCAGACAATGCACCAACAGGACATACAGCGATACACTGACCGCAGGAAACACAGCTTGTTTCACCAAGTCCCATTTCAAAAGCACTGCCTATATTGGTTTTGAAACCACGTTCATTTGCACCAATGACACCAATGCCTTGCCATTTAGAACATACTGCTACACAACGACGGCACAGAATACATTTATTATTATCTCTGTACATGTGTACAGCAGAATTATCAATTTCATAAACATGCTTTTCGCCTTCATAGACTTCTTCATGTTCAATGCCCATTTCATTGCAAAGTGTCTGCAATTCGCAGTTACCACTTCTGACACAAGATAAGCATTTTTTCTCATGTGTAGACAAAATTAATTCAAGTGTTTTTCTTCTGGAGTCCATTACTTTTGGAGAATTTGTCAAAACTTCTGTTCCGTCAAAAGCCAATGGATAAACACAAGATGCTACTAATCTAGGACCTCTGCCTTCATTGATTTCAGCCATACAAATACGACATGCACCAATTTCATTAATTTCTTTCATATAGCAGAATGTCGGAATATCCACGCCTGCCATGTGTGCAGCTTCCAGAACAGTAGTACCCTTAGGAACAGTTACTGGAATGCCGTTGATTTTAATATTAATATCAGCCATTATTATTTATTCCTTTCATGATAATTCACACAAGCCCTGACAAACTGCTCATTGGCAGTTGTCAAGCCTTGTTAGTATTTGACTAATTAGCCTTTTGTAATTGCATTTGGTCTGCAATTGCCCATGCAAACACCACATTTGATACATTTTGCAGTATCAATGATAAATGCGGCACGTTTTTTACCTGGTGCAATATAATCACCTTGTGTGATGGCATGTACAGGACAGTTTTTCGCACACAAACCACAGCCAACGCATTTATCAGGAATAATATTAAACATCATCAAATCTTTGCACACACCAGCAGGACATTTTTTTGCCAATACATGTGCTTCATATTCATTACGGAAATTTTTCAGCGTAGACAAAACTGGATTTGGTGCTGTTTGTCCCAGACCGCAGAGAGAATTTGCTTTGATATAATAGCAAAGTTCTTCCAGTTTATCCAAATCTTCCAGCGTTGCTTGTCCTTTTGTAATTTTATCAAGCATTTCATACATACGCTTTGTACCGATACGACAAGGTGTACATTTACCGCAAGATTCATCAACAGTGAATTCCAAGAAGAATTTTGCAATATCTACCATACAGTTATCTTCGTCCATGACAATCAGACCGCCAGAACCCATCATAGAACCAATTGCAATTAAATTATCATAATCAATTGGAACGTCATAATTTTCTGGAGAAATACAACCGCCAGAAGGACCACCTGTCTGAGCTGCTTTAAATTTCTTGCCGTTTGGAATACCGCCGCCAATTTCTTCGATAACTTCACGCAAAGTTGTACCCATTGGGACTTCAACAAGACCAGTATTTTTAATCTTACCACCCAAAGCAAATACTTTAGAGCCTTTGGATTTTTCAGTACCCATACCAGCAAACCATTCTGCACCATTTAAAATAATCTGTGGTACGTTTGCATAAGTTTCTACATTATTTAAAATTGTTGGCTTTTGATACAAACCTTTTTCAGCAGGGAAAGGAGGTCTTGGACGTGGTTCGCCTCTGTTGCCTTCGATAGAAGTCATCAAAGCTGTTTCTTCACCACAGACAAATGCACCTGCACCTAATCTTAAATCAATATCGAAGCTGAAATCAGAACCAAAAATATTCTTGCCCAATACGCCATATTCTCTGGCTTGACTAATTGCAATTTTCAAACGTTCTACAGCAATCGGATATTCTGCACGAACATAAATATAACCCTGTGTTGCACCAATTGCATAACCTGCAATTGCCATAGCTTCCAGAACAACATGTGGGTCACCTTCCAGAACACTTCTGTCCATGAATGCACCGGGGTCACCTTCGTCAGCATTACAGCAAACATATTTCTGGTCAGCATCTGGCACGATAGTTCTAGCAAGTTTCCATTTCATACCAGTTGGGAAACCACCACCGCCTCTGCCTCTCAGACCAGAATCTAAAATTGTCTGAATAACATCTTCAGGTGTCATTTCTTGTATTACTTTTGCAAGAGCCTGATAACCATCTTTGCCGATATATTCATCAATATTTTCTGGATTAATCACACCGCAGTTTCTTAAAGCCACACGATGTTGTTTTTTATAGAAACTTGTTTCATTCAGAGATTTAATGCCATCTTCTGTAACAGTTTCATCATAAAGCAATTCTTTTACAGGATTGCCATTTATTAAATGCTCTTCTACAATTTTTGTAACATCCTTTGCACTGATTCTGGAATAGAATGCACCCTCTGGATATACAATCATAATAGGACCTAATGCACACAGACCAAAACAGCCTGTACGAATGACTTGAATTTTATCAGTCAGCCCATTTTTTGCAAGTTCTTCTTCTAATTTTTCTGCAATCGTCAAAGATGCTGAAGAAGTACAGCCAGTACCTGCACAAATCAGAACATGCTTTTCATATTTGCTATTGGCTTCTTTTGAACCCTCTGTACGCAGTTCCAGCTCTGGATGCATCGCATCACGGATCTGTTGAATTTCCTGCAATGTCTTCATTTGCGAATCCTCCTTGTATGTAAATTATTCGTATTTATCAAGAACTTTTTTTATATCTTTTGTTGTCAGACGACCATAAACATCTTCATTGACTGTCAAAACAGGTGCAAGACCGCACGCACCGATGCAACGACATGCCTCTAAAGAAAATTTGCCATCTGCTGTGCATTCGCCATCACCGATACCAAGAATTTCCTGAAGTTTGTCGTAAATATCGCCAGAACCCTTTACATAGCAAGCTGTACCAAGACAGACAGAGATATTATACTTGCCCTTTGGATAAAGTGAAAATTGTGCATAGAACGTCACAACGCCATAAATTTTTTCCAATGGAATTTCCATTTCGTCAGAAATAATTTTCTGCACTTCAATTGGCAGATAACCATAAATATCCTGTGCTTGCTGTAATACGGGCATCAATGCACCAGGGTCGCCCTTGTGTTCGGCAATAATTGCATGCAGTTTTTCTTCTTGCTCTGCAGTGCCGTTGAATGGAACAGTTGTTTTTGTAGCCATTTAAAAACCTCCTATTTTGTTTTGCATGGTGATAAAAATTAAATCAAAAAAATTTTTTCACCAGATGCGAGTAGCATTCCGTAATATATTACGGTTTCTTGTTTTCATTTTGCATTTTATAATTTACATATTTCATGTCAGCAAAACATAAAACTGCAAAATCCAACATGCTTATCATTAT
>CAMWUF010000050.1 GCA_947177375.1 uncultured Ruminococcus sp. | reverse complement strand
GTATATATCATTATTTATCAAAAATTGCGTGATATAGGCAGTCGTGAAGACATAGAAGAATGTGTCATTGATTGTTTTGCAGAAATTTTAATGCATGTCAATCCAGATTATGATGGTTCATTAAAGGCATATATTGGCACAGTTGCCAAACACAAGGCAATTAATATGAGCAAACAATTACAAGCGAAATCAAAAAAACAAGTTTTTCTGGAAGAAGAAAAATTAAATCAAATATCTTCTGATGAAGATATTCAAAACTTAGCAGAACAATCCGAACAGACTAAAATTTTAATGCATTGCATTTCAGAATTAGGCGAACCAGATGCAAGTATTATTATTCAGAAATTTTTTTATCATCGTAATTCGATAGAGATTTCTAAAATTGTCAAATTAAATGCGATTGCTGTTCGTGTGCGTTGTTCCAGAGCATTAAAACGCTTGAAAATAATGCTACTAAAAAAAAATATTACTCTATAACAAGGAGGGATTCTTATGAATCAGAAAGATATGAAAAAGCTGTTAGATTCTATTGACGAACAGACAATGAATCAAATTGCAAATACTTATCAAGCGACAGATAGTAAGACAAAAGAAAAAATTTATCAACAAGTTTGTGAAAGGAAAAAAGCCATGAATCAACAAGAATATAAAATTTCAGAAACCTATCACGCAAAAAATATAAATTATATGCCATGGACAAGAGCCTTTGGCATTGCAACAGCTTGTGTGTTAGTGATGGGCGGAACAGTTGGCGGAATCTGGAAATTAACTCGTTTCAATTCACCATCTGAAAATAACAATTCTCAAACAGAAACAAATGTTAATACAAATATTCCATCTGTGATTGCAACAGAAACGACTATATTTTCTGAAACTTCTGAAACAGTCCAGACAACAACAAAAATAACTTCCCAAGCGATGATACAAACAGCTCCAGAAACTTCTATTTCTACAACGTCTACAGAAACAAGTATAATCACCTCAATAACAACGCAAACAGCTCCTATCACAACAACTACAACAACAACTACTACAGTCACACTTCCACATAAAGAAACAGTTCTTGCCTATGAAACACAATCAATTATAACAAATTCTATAACAGTTCCTGTAACAAATTCTGTGATAGAAACAGAATCACCAGTAACAGCTCCCATTATAGAAACAACAACAACTACTACTACACAAACTGAACCAATTACAACAAGACCTGCTTATGTGACTGCATATCTTGAAATCTGCGAAGAATATGAAAAAGATTTCAATAATTTATCTTATTGCCTGTATGATGTTGACAAAGATGGCACACCTGAACTAATCATTCATGGCTTTTCTTACTGGATAAGTTTATATACTTATGCGGATAATCAAGTTTATGAACTAATGGACAAATGGTCTTATGGCATAAATAATAACATGGGTTATTGTTTCCACCCAGAAAAAAATAGCATTTATTATAATGTCGGAGAATATGCAGGACTAATTTATCATAATATTTACCTGACAATTACACCAGAACATAAGCTTGTTAAAGAAACTATATTAACATGTGTGAATGATGCTGATACGCTATTTGAACAATATCCTTATTTAAAAAATGATGATTCTCATCATTATATCAATGGAGATGGATATTACTTAAACTATGAAAAAATTACAGAAGAAGCATATCATACATTCT
Source organism: uncultured Ruminococcus sp. (assembly GCA_947177375.1). Taxonomy (GTDB): domain Bacteria; phylum Bacillota; class Clostridia; order Oscillospirales; family Ruminococcaceae; genus UBA3855. Next base: position 5,330 of record CAMWUF010000050.1, on the reverse strand, counting down.
ACACAGAAAACTATCCTACAAATTATAATATTGATTTAAATTATCAATCTTATTCTGAATTTTCAGCAAGTTTATCTGAATAATAAAAAAACACCCTGCATTAAGTTTCAGGGTGTTTTAATTTTTTTGAAAACGGACAACCGCAAAAATCCTGCCGATATAAGCAATATTCATGTGATAATATAATAGACCGCTTATAACCCTCTTTTTTCTTAAAATCAGACGGCAACCAGTTTGCATGAAAATTTTCAGCAATTGCAAAACCTGCTGTATTAATAAACAATGCATCTTTATGGGGACTTAATGTCAAAGTCGTTGCAAAATAATCAGCTCCTAAAATATCTGCTTGTTTTGCTGTTTCTTCTAAACGCAATGCAATGCATTTTTGACAGCGTTTCCCCCGTTCAGGTTCATTGGCAAGTGATTCTGCAAAAGCGAGAAATTTTTCAGGTTCATAATTTCCCTCTAAAATTTCAATTCCCTGTGCAGAGGGCATTTCCTGGACTAATCTTTTTAATTCTTGTAATCTATAATCATATTCAGATTCAGGAATAATATTCGGATTATAAAAACAAATTTTTAAATCTGCCTGACTAGAAATTTTTTCCAATACAGCACTAGAGCAAGGCGCACAGCAAGCATGTAATAATACACTAGGCTTAGTCATTGCTAAAATTTTCTGCATTTCTAAATCATAATTTAATTTTTGCATTAAACCAAGCCTCCTGTTCCAAAAGTTTCAGATTCAGACGGCGTTTCTGGTGTACTATAAGCTTTAATTTTCAAATAATCTATAATACCGTCTTTAATACAAGTTGCAATTTCTTCCACATGATTTAAAATCCATTGTGAAGTAGTCATATCATCATGAAATTCAACTTCTAATAAACAACAAGCAGTTTCATTTCTTTCAATCTCATATAAATCTCTTTGTGTCTGGTCTTTCACGCCTCTGTCTTCTGTAGGCGTTAAATTAGCCACCCGATTATAAATATATTCTGCTAATGCCTGACTTCCAGAAATATTTGTATTATAAAAAATTTCTGTTCCGTGTCCGTCACCAGATTCACCACTGGAATTACTATGAATCGCAACATAAGCACCACATTTTAAGGCATTTCCCTGTTCAATTTTACTCATAACAGTGTCATCTTCACCGCACATGTAAACTTGATAGCCATCTGTTTCTAATAATGCTTGCACACGCCTGGCAATTTGCCACATGGCATTTTCTTCTGTAACGGTATTATCACAAGCATAAACATTATCTTCTTGTGTAGACGGACTTAAAAACACTGCCATAGAATTATCAACTGTAGTACCTGCCATATAATTTGTTTCACCAGTGGGCAAAGTTTCATCTACATTTGCAGGTGTTGTATCATCATCTTGTTTTAGTTTTTTCGCACAAGAGCTAATTCCAGAAATAATTAAAATTAATACTAATAAAAATACAGCCAATGCACCAAAAATTCTGTCCCATCTTGCACGTTTTTTTAAATCTTCCCAAGTTTCTCTTTTCTGTTGCATATGTAAATACCCTCATTTCAGTTTAAACTCAAAACAATAAATTTATTATACAACAGATTTTACAGAATGTCAACACAAACAACAGGCTTGCGACAGAATAACATAAAAATTTGTGAAATCTTCACAATTTAGAATCAAAAAAATTTTTTTGCTGTTAAGAATTTCCTGTATGATGCAAAGCTTGATAAATTAAATTTTTCTGTATGCCAGTTTCTTTTGCAGATAATTTTGTAGCAGTTGTTGCAGACATTCCTTGTGCAAGATAAGCTTTTGCAATAGAAACAGCGTCTTCCAAATTTAATTTATGATTATCTGATTTTTCTGCACCATCTAAAACCAGAACATATTCACCCCTTGGTGCATGATTTTCATAATAATTCACAGCTTCCTGCAAAGAAAATCTAATCACTTCTTCATGAATTTTAGTTAATTCACGACAAAGCGATAATTTTCGTTCAGCTCCTAAGATTTTATATAAATCAGCAACTGTTTTCACAAGCTTATGCGGTGCTTCATATAACACACAAGTTCTGAATTCTGTTTTTAATTCTTCCAGCATAGCAGAACGCTGTTTTTTATCTACTGGCAAGAAACCATAAAATACAAATTGCTTTGTCGAACCGCCACTAACAGACAAAGCTGTAATCACAGCACTTGCTCCTGGAACAGACTGCACAGAAATATTTCTTTCATAGCATAATTTTACAATTTCTTCTCCTGGGTCGGAAATACAAGGCATACCAGCATCTGTGACAATTGCACAATTTTCACCGTTTTGAATTCTATCAAGAATATAATTGATTGTATGATTATCACTATGTTTATGATAGCTGACTAATTCATTTTTAATTTCAAAATGGGTTAATAATTTTCTGGTAACTCTGGTATCTTCGGCAATAATAAAATCAACTTCTTGTAATATTCTAAGCTGTCTTAATGTAATATCTTCTAAATTTCCAATGGGTGTTCCTGTGACATATAAAATACCACTCATGATTCACGCTCCTGATTCTGATATAAAGCTTTTGCCTGTTGGGTTAATTCGCCGTTCTGATACATAATAAAAGGCTTTTCCATTTGTAAAAATTTTTTTGCCTGTTTCCTGCCCTCCAGTAAAAATAACCAAGGCATATCTTCGGCATTTTTAGAAACAAATTGCAAACGCTTTGGCTCTAAATGATAACTTCTCATGGCACAGATATAATCTGGCAAACGTTCAGGCTTTCCACAAATGCAAAGCCGACCGCCTGTATTTAATAATTTGCAAGCAGATTTACAAATATCTTCTGGACTGCAACAAACACCATGTCTAGCAATTCGCTGTGATTCCAGACTTGCTTCATAGCCTGAACCACATGGCTGGTAAGGCGGATTGCAAATAATTAAATTCACTTGCCCATAGGGAATATTTTGCCAATTTTCAAAATTTTTCAAATCCGTACAAATTGGCATAATATTTTTCACATGACTTGCCTGTATGCCTAATTCTAATTGCATAATTGCCTGTTCCTGAATATCTAATGCATATGTCATAACAGGCGGTTTCAATTTCTGCATTAACAATGCAATAATACCACAACCTGTTCCAAATTCACAAACAATATCTTTGGATTTATAGTTTGAAAATTTTGTTAATAAAAATGCGTCTGTTCCGAATCTATGTTCTTTTGATGTGTATACAAAAATATTATCTCCAATTGGTTCTTTTTTGAAATCCATGAAATCACCTCCATATCATTCATGTAAAAAGGAGCTGATAACAGCTCCCTTTTTTATTTAATTATTCTTGTATTTGTACTGTTGGTTCTGGAGTTGGGTCTGTTTCAAGTGGTTGTTCTGTTGGTACTTCTGGTTCTGGTGCTAATTCACCTTTTTTCATGATAGCCCAGTCATAAATATTGACAATGCCATCGCCATTTTTATCAGCAGATTTAAATTGATTTTCAGAGAATACTTCTTTCCCATGTAAATAATTTAACAACAAATCAGAAGTTACTTCTTTATCAGTTGGGGTATTAATATCAGATGGCAATTCACCATTCAAAACAACCTGATTATCTTTGCAGAAATCTTGTACAGCTTCAGAATCGCTGACAATATTAATTTCTGTATTGACTTCAGGCACAACGCCCTCACCATAGCCAATTGCATAATCACCAACAGAAGTTACACTTTCAGGGATTTGCACTTCTTTCAAAGAATCACATCCAGCAAGTGCATAGCCATCAATTTTAGTCACAGTGTCTGGAATTTCGAGATTTTCCAAAGCTTCACATCTGTATAATACATGATTATCTAATGTTGTCAAACCCTCTGGAAAAGTAATTTCTTCTAGACTAGTACATCCTGCAAAACTCCAAATGCCTAAATTTTTCATACTGCCCTCAAATTTTGCAGTTTTCAGACTGTCACAATTATAGAATGCATAACTTCCTACAGAAGTAACTGACGCTGGAATTACAATGCTATCAAGAGATTGGCAATCATAGAATGCATAAACACCGATTTTTGTCAAACCAGGTGGCAATATAATATTGTTTAAATTTGTACACTTAGTAAATGTATATTCATCAATTGATGTGACACCATCAGGAAAACTTAATGTTTCCAATGCAGAGCAGTTATAAAATGCATAACTTTCTATTCTGTTCACGGTAGATGGCAATGTTAATTGTTTTAAACTAGTACAATTGGTAAATGCACCTCTGCGAATTCTCTCTACTCCCTCTGGAATAATGACAGTTTCAAGTGCAGAACAATCTTGGAATAATTCCGTTTCCACTACTGTACACCCTTTGGGGAGCGTAACACTTTTTAAACTTCCACAGAATGTAAATGCACCTTGACCAACTTTTTGTACAGTATCTGGAATCACAAATTCTTCTAGTCCTGTCAACTGGAATGCCCCATCACGAATTGTGGTAACACTTGGCGGAATATTAACAGTTTTTAAATTACTGCAATAATAAGCCATTTTGTCACTGATTTTTGTAACACCATCTGAAATATTAATTGTTTGCAGATTTGCACAAGTAGAAAATAAATAAGTACCCATACTTGTGACACTAGCTGGAATTGTCACTTCTGTCAAGCTATTACAGAATGCAAATGCTTCTGTGCCTATTATTGTCAACGTATCAGGCAAATTAATTTCTTTCAATGCCTGACAGGATGTAAATGCATTTTCTGCAATACTTTCTACACTTTTCATGCCAATAATTTCCTCAAGCTGATCACAGTTACAGAATGCATTTTTTTTGATTGTCTTGACAGTATCTGGAATGGTTAATTTTTTCATTTTGCAACCCTGAAAAGATTCCGCATAGAGTACTTGTACTGGAAAATCTGTATCGCCATCATTAAATGATTCAGGAATAACAACTTCTTCTGCATCAGGATTATTATAAGAAATAATCTGTACATAACCAGCCTGTACATATTGAATTGTAAAATCATCAATATCATAATATTTTTTAATATCCCAATTAGATTTTACGGCTTCACCCATTGCCTGTGCTGTGAAAGAGCTAAAACCTGTTTGCTGTATCACAGGTACACTCACTGCACATACAAGTGTCATAGCCAGAACACCTGCTATGATTTTCTTAGTTTTCATGATTTAAAATTACCTGCCTTTCTGAAAAAAATAATAGTAATTCATTATTTTTTTGCCTTTTTGCAAAAAATATTTGTATATTTTTATTATACTGTATTTACTAGTTATTTGTCAAGTAGTTTGGTACAAAAAATCAGACCATACGCATGAAAGTTTAGTCTCATCTAAATTGGAATTGTTGTAA
>CAMWUF010000049.1 GCA_947177375.1 uncultured Ruminococcus sp. | reverse complement strand
ATTGCAAGTTTATTGTTTTACAGTTAATTCAAAAATTATGCATAGAAAATTAATATAATTTGCTTGTAAATCATGTATAATGAAAGGTGAATATATTTTCTTAATAAAAATCACATAAAAAATTTCTTGTTTCTATGACAGGAAGTCAAGAAAATAGTTGCAACACAAAGAAAGGGGTTTTTAATAATTATGGCTTTAGAAAAAGTATTAGTTGTAGATGATGACCAGAATATTTGTGATTTATTACGCATGTATCTGGAAAAAGAAGGCTATAGTGTTATTATTTCCAATGATGGCAAAGAGGCTGTGAATAAATTCCGTGCATTGAATCCAGATATTGTTTTATTAGATATTATGTTGCCTTCTATGGACGGCAGACAGGTATGCAGAGAAATCCGCAAAGATTCCAATGTGCCAATTATTATGATTTCTGCAAAGAATGAAACATTTGACAAAGTACTTGGCTTAGAACTTGGTGCAGATGATTATATTGCAAAACCATTTGATACAAAAGAAGTCATTGCACGTATTAAAGCAATTGCCCGTAGAGTAAGTGCAAATAATGCGGAACCAGAGACAAGAGAAGTGCGTTATGATAAGCTGGTTGTCAATATGACACGTTATGAATTGCGTGTAAATGACAGAGTTATGGAAACACCGCCAAAAGAATTAGAATTATTATTTTATTTGGCATCTAATCCGAATCATGTCTATACCCGTGACCAATTGCTTGACGAAGTATGGGGATTTGAATATTACGGCGATTCCAGAACAATTGATGTGCATATCAAGCGATTGCGTGAGAAATTAGCAGATGTATCACCACATTGGGCATTAAAAACTGTATGGGGCGTTGGTTATAAATTTGAAGCAGATGAAGAATCTTAAATCATGAAATTATTGGCAAATAAAAAAAATAATGCTATCTCACAAAGTTATTTTCATTTATCAGGCGTTTTAATGCTGTCAGGTATTTTATTAGCAGGTGTCATTATGATATGCAGTGCAGTTGCAAGCTATAAAGATACGATTAGTAATGCAATTTGTCAGAACTGTGATGCTTTAGTAACAAATATTTCTGAAAATTATAAAAGTCCCGAAGATATGATGAATCCAGATGTCATAAAGCTTGTGCAAATAGCAGAACTGGAATATGGTTATAAAATCTGGATTTGTGATGAAGAAGGCGAAATATTATATCCAAGCGGTGACAAAACAGAAATTTTAACACCTGCTATCAGGGCATATCTTCGTACAGATGATTTTATTCAAATTGGATATTATACGCCTGATGCAACATCTGCACAGTTCTGTTGTGCTATCAGATTTTATCTGGAAGACCAGAACCAAGATGTTGCACAGTATTATCTTGCTTCTGTCAGTGATGCCCAAATGGTGCAGGATTATAGCAATATGTTAGTCAGAAATTTAGTACTGTGCTTGTTAATTGTACTTGTTTTATTTATGATATTATTTAGAATTGGTGCAAAACGTCTTGATAGTCAGTTAGATGAAATTACGACTGTAACTAAAAAATATGCAGAGGGTGAATTTTCAGCCCGTGTAGAACTTCCAGAACATGCGAATTTATATGCATTAGCCTGTACCATGAATCGTATGGCAGAATTTATTGAACAGAATGAAACCACAAGAAGAAATTTTATTGCAAATGTATCACATGAGTTGCGTACACCTATGACAACAATTGGTGGTTTTGCAGATGGCATTCTTGATGGGACAATTCCAGAATCACAGCATAAAAAATATATTCATATTATAGCAGATGAAATTCATAGATTAAAGACTTTAGTAAATTCTATGCTGAATCTGACAAAATTTGAAACTGGTACCATGCAGATTCATTTGCAGACAGTGGATATTTCAAAATTATTAATTAAAACAGTTCTGATGTTTGAAAAACGGATTACAGACAAAAATGTTGAAGTCGAAGGTCTGGATGATAGTGCATTATTTGTCAAAGCAGATGAAGACTTATTATTTCAGGTATTATATAATTTAATCGAAAATGCTGTAAAATTTGTAAATACAAACGGCGTGATTAGTTTTGCATTATACACAGAAGATAAAATTGCACATATTTGTGTGAAAAATACAGGCGAAGGGCTTGCTGATGACGAATTGCCCAAAGTATTTGACAGATTTTATAAAACAGATGCCTCTCGCAGTGAAGACAAAACAGGTTTGGGCTTAGGGTTATCTATTTCACGTAAGATAGTACATTTGCACCAAGGGCATATTGTTGTAAAAAGCGTTAAAGGTGAATATACTTGCTTTGAAGTGCAAATTCCAGTAGGCATGTGTAAGGAGGTTTTTTATGAGTGATAATAATTTTGAAGATTACACGGACGCATATCCAAAATCAGAAAATAATCCCCCACCACCTCCAGAACAGGAAAATACAACACCTGTTTCTGACTCTAATACTGATTTAAATTTAAACGCACAACAGCAAAATAAACCCATTGAGCCAAATTATATTCCTAGACAACAAATTCCGCACCAAGGTTATCCTTATCAACAGCCTTATTATCCACCACCACCGCCGAATTATGGGCAACCGCCTTATTATGGAAATTATTATCAGCAACAACAGGGTATGTTTTATGGTGATATGTATGCACCACGCTATGTACCGCCACCACCAGCACCACCCAGACAGAAATGTCCTCCCACACCGCCAGCAGAACCAATTCCTATGAATCGAAAAATTCTGGTAATGTCTTCTGTGATTGCGGCAATGATTTTCTTGCTATGTATTTATTGCATTATTGCAGATTTAATGCATGGAGCATTGAATTCTGATTCTGAAATTATTCAGAATACAGTTGTTTTGCAAATGCAGGAAAAACCAGAGTTAAATCTAGAAGATGAAAATGTAACATCTGAGGGCGAATATACTGTAAAAGGCGTTGCAGAATTAGTCAAGCCATCTATTATTGAAGTTTATGTGTATCAGACTTCTGAGAATGGCAGGTCAGTTTTAAGTGGCACAGGTTCGGGAATTATTATTTCAGAAGATGGTTATATTATTACAAATGCACATGTCGTACAAGGCGATAGTTATAAAATTGCACTAGATGACCAATCAGAATATGATGCTGTTTTAGTTGGCAGTGATAATAAAACAGATTTGGCTGTTTTGAAAGTAAATGCAAAAGATTTAGTGCCAGCTGTATTAGGAAATTCTGATGAAGTCTATGTTGGTGAAAATGTAGTTGCAATTGGCAATCCCGCAGGGCTTGCAAATTCTGTTACAAAGGGCATTGTTTCGGCAATTAATCGACAAGTAAGAGCTGATAGTAATGGCTTTATGATGGACTGTATTCAGACAGACGCAGCAATTAGTCCAGGGAATTCTGGTGGTGCGCTTGTAAATATGTATGGGCAAGTAATTGGCATTACTTCGTCTAAATATGCATCTGTTTATGAAGCAACTTATGAGGGCTTAGGCTTTGCAATTACCATGAATCAAGCTTTGCCTGTTGTACAGGATTTAATCGAAAATGGCTATGTTTCAGGAAGATTCAGAATAGGCATTGTGTTCATGTCAGCGAATACGGAATATGCCACTATGCAATTTGAGCAAGTATTCGGTGAGGAAATGCCAGAAAAACTTGCAGAAAGTCTTTGGGTATCTGAAATTAGTGACGAATGTGATATTTCTAATACACAGTTACAGCCGAATGATTTTATTTTAACAATGAACGGCAAAAAAGTTTCTGATTATGATGAAGTACTTGCAGTGTTAGACGGTTGCAAAGGCGGTGATATTGTCACAGCAGAATGTGCCAGATATGAAAAAGGAAAAATTGCTTATTATAATATTGAATTTAAACTGGAAGAAGATACTTCTGGTAATTATTAAAAAAATACAGCTCCTATGTGTAAAAATAGGGGCTGTTGTTTTTTTTACAAAATTAGAAGAAATTTTTGTTAAAAAATTCCTGAATTGATTGACTTTTCTAGTAAAAAGCAGTATAATAAAATTACAGTATTTAAAATAAGTGATAGTTAAGATTTTGATTATAAGGGGGGGTACTGCTTAGCAGGTTTTATCATGAAGCATAATAAAAATTTAATTCTATGGATAGAATTAGTATTTGCTCTACTTTCGCTATTAGTTTTAAAAATTGTCGGTTCTTATCCCGAACATGCTATGGTAACATTAAAATTTTATATTTTCAGTATGATTATTTTAACAACTGTGTTAGTATTAGCTGTAAGATATTATCAAAAGCAACATAGTATGATTGATGTAGATAGAATTTGTGAAATGGTACAAAAAATTGATGTACCTGCGTTTATCTGGTCAGATGATTTGTCAGTCATGTTTGCCAATCAAGCTATGGACGAATTATTAGGCATTCATGAAGATGATGAAGAAATTGATAATATGATGTTATTAAGCAATTTTTTTCATGGGATTAGCATTAGTCCAAAAGAAGCAGGAGCTGTTTTAACTGGGAAAACGCTGAAAACAGGTTTATTAACCAAGAACGGTCAAAAAAGATATATTACTTGGACAACTTCTACTTTGAAAACAAATGATACAGCGTCTTTGTTATTTTCAATTGGATTTGAAACAACAGAATTAGAAAATGCAAAACAGGAATTAACCAGAAATACGCAGGATTTAATTACTTCGCAGACACGCTATGATTTATCTATGAAATTATCAGGCATTGGATTTTTACTTTGTGAAACTGGAAAGGAGGAATATTATGTTTCAGATGAAGCAATGCATATTTTAGGCATTTCAGAAAATCGAATTTCATTTCATCAGTTCCGAAAAAAAATTCATCAGAATGACAGAATTAAATTTGATGATTATTTAGCAAAAATTCGCAACACACCAGTTTCCAGTGCAGATACCCGTCAAAGAGTAATGGAATTGCGAATTTGGAGGCATAATAAGTATGTCTGGTATGCTTATCAATATCATGAAAATTTATTTAATAAAGATGGTAAGCCAATTATTGGTGGGGCATTGATTAATATTACAAACGAAAAAAGAAAAGATGCCAAAATTAAAAATCTTGCTTATAATGATAAAATAACAGGTATTCCGAATCGTAATAAATTAATGTCTGATGGGGAAAAATTATATCAAATGGCAAAAGAAGCAGAAACACAAGGTTATCGTTATCGCTATTGGGTCATTGTATTAGATATTGACAGATTTCATATTATTAATGACTCCTGTGGCTATGAAAAAGGTGATAAAATTTTAAAAGCCTTTGCACATATTTTATGTGAATATACGGCAAATAATGGCACTGTTGCAAGAATCAGTGCAGATAATTTTGCATTGATTTTGCAAAGCTATGATGATGATGACGGAGAACCTGCACGGACAATTGAAAAAATTCGTAAAGCAATGGCAGAACTTGCAAAAGAAGAATTTTCTTCTGTGTCTTTGAGTTGTTCCGCAGGGTTTGCCTCTATGCCGACAAAAGATAGCAAAGATTTTAAAGAAGTATTAGAACATGCGGAATTTGCTCTGGCAGTTGGCAAGGGAGAATTATCTTATTTAATGGGCTATGATGCCAAAATGCATCAGGAAATTTTATATCAGGGTGAAATGGAAAAATCACTTTCTGAAGCAATTGAAAAGCATTATTTGCAATTATATTATCAGCCTAAAGTAGATATTCACACAGAAAAAATTATCGGTGCAGAAGCTTTAATCCGTTGGATTCGTCCAGATGGTACGATGATTTCACCGAATGTATTTATTCCCATTGCGGAAAAAGCGGGTATGATTTCTGCGATTAGTCATTTTGTACTTTGTGAAGCCTGTGAACAGACTGCAATCTGGCAAAAAATGGGCTTATCTAAAATTGTCATTTCTATTAATTTTGCATCTGGTGATTTTTATCAGACCAATGTCTGCGAAGTCATTCAGAATCAGCTTGATAAATTTGATTTAGAGCCGAAATATTTAGAATTAGAATTAACAGAACGTCTTGCTTTGGGGGATATTAATTATACTGTCCAACAAATGAATGCATTACGTGACATGGGAATTTTATTAGCAATGGACGATTTCGGGACAGGCTATTCTTCATTAAGTTATATTCAGTTATTGCCATTGACGTTATTAAAGCTTGACAGGTCGTTTATTATTGAAATTGAGACTGACAAAGTCGCACAGGAAATTGTTTCTGCTGTCATTAAAATTGCGAAATCTATGGACATGGAAACAATTGCAGAAGGTGTGGAATACAAGCCACAAGCAGAAATTCTGAAAAAAATGGGCTGTGATTATATTCAGGGCTATTTATACGGAAAGCCTATGCCACCAGCCGAATTTCAGAAATATCTGGAAATTAACACTTAAGGAAAGGAGTTATCATGATGAAAACTAAAAAATCAATTACATTGCCGTCTTATACACTAGGGGAGGAAATTTTTAATTCTGTTTCGCATGGTGTTGGGGCATTATTATCTATTGCAGGGTGTGCTGTCTTAATCGTATTCTGTGCGATTCATAATAATGCAAAATCTGTTGTTTGTGCATCTATTTTTGGTGCATCTCTGATTATTTTATACACCATGTCAACGTTATATCATGCTTTAACAAATCCTAAAGCAAAACGTGTGTTTCGTGTATTTGACCATGATACTATTTTTTTGCTAATCGCTGGAACGTATACGCCTTATGCATTATGCTGTATTAAGCCAATCTGGCTAGGCTGGACAATTTTTGGCTGTATCTGGGCAGCAGCAGTATTAGGCATTGTATTTTCTTCTGTGAATCTTGAGAAATTCAGCAAATTTTCTACAATTTGTTATGTTCTCATGGGGTGGGGAATCATTCTGGCAATTAAGCCATTATATCAGGTTTTGCCGAAATTCAGCTTTATTGCTTTAATTGCAGGCGGTTTGCTATATTCTCTGGGCGTTTATTTTTACAAGAAAAAATCTGTCAAATATTTTCATTCTATCTGGCATTTATTTGTCGTAGCAGGAAGTGTTCTGCATTATTTTTCTGTGTTATATGCAATCGGAT
>CAMWUF010000048.1 GCA_947177375.1 uncultured Ruminococcus sp. | reverse complement strand
TTATATAAAATATTTTTCTTAGGCGTTTCATTTTGTTTTTCAAATAATTCTGATACTGTAACAAATTCATATCCTTGTGCTTGTAAAGTCGGAATAATTGTTTTGAGTGCTTCAACTGTTTGAGAATTTCCAGTAAAATCATGCATTAAAATAATCATTCCATCTTTTGCATTGGAGATTGCTAATTCTGCCCGTTGTTCAGCCGTTGTTGTCGAAACAGAATCATTACAGCCAACCCCACAGATAAACGGTAAAGAAATTTCATCATACATGCTTTGGCTAATATCAATATAAGGCGGTCTGAAAAATTTTGTATGTTCTCCAGTAATTTCATAAACATAGTCATCTACATAGCGAATTTCTTCTGCAAGTTCTTCTTTAGACATTTCTGACATATAAGAATGCGTTTTAGAGTGATTATCAATTTCACAGCCCATATCATAGGCACGTTTCACAACTTCTGCACTTTCTGGATTAATTTTATCACCAATCAGAAAAAATGAACCTACTGCATGATATTCTTCCAGAATATTCAATACTTCGTTAGTTGTTGTTGTATTAGGTCCATCATCAAATGTTAAAGCAATCAGCTTTGAATTTGTTTCTAAATCTGCACTGTTGCCTGTGATTGGAATACTAACAAAAGCAATTGCGATTCCCGTAACTACAGAAAAAAATAACTTTTTTATTTGATTCATAATATACACTCCTTTTTTATGATTTATCATAAATTTATTATAGCATAATTTATTTGAAAATACAAGGAGTTTTTGCATGTTTTTGATTGCGATGTGCTATGAAATGCAGAAAATTTCAAAAAACCTATTGACACAATATAAAAAAAAATGCTATAATATCACTAGGGAATTAATATAGTTTCCCCTAAAATATTATTTGGCAAATAGATTCAAAAATAGTTGCCAAATCAGAAAGGATGGGTCATAGTGGAAAAAAAGAATTTAGTCAAAAGAAAAATTGCATTCTTGTTAGCATTATGCATGGTGTCCAATTTTTCAATTGTAGCTGGTGCTGAGGGTACACTTTCTAGTGTTGATAGTGAATCAGAAAATATTGTTAGTGCAATTCTCCCAGAAGACAACGAAGCTGAAACAGTTGAAACAACTGACAATGCTATCATGCTACAAGCAGATGATGTAGCATTATCTGAAACAGAAGCAGAAATTGGTGATGTTAGTAAAGTTGAGGTTACAATAGGCTTAGCAATGCTTCTTGAAAAAGCTGATTTTACAGTGACATTGACTAGCAATGATGATGTTGCAAAAACAGATGTAATTGCACTTGGAAATGAACATTTAGAGGGAACAGCAAGCTTTGGTAATCTGGCAGAGGGTGAATATACACTTGAAATTTCTGCAAATGGATTTAGAACCCATAAGCAAACTATTACTGTTGCACCACAAAAAAGATATGCTTTAACATTGACAGCAGGGTTCTGTGAAGGATTTGCTTATGAAGCAGATAGCATTCATAATGGTGTACTGTTAATTGGTGATATTAATCAGGATGGTATCATTGATGAAGAAGATGAGACAATTCTTGTTAATGCAATTGATGATGCTGTATTAAATGAAGAATATCTTGCGAATGGCTGGACAACAGACTTAAGTGGCAATGGAAATACAGATTTAGAAGATTTAATGTTCTTCACCAGAAATTACAAAGATGAGGGAGATACAACAGCTTCTATTGAAGAATTTGTTTCACCTGATTTAATTCAAGCTGAAATCCCTGATAATATTGACATTGAGGGTAATTTTGAAGATATGCTCAATGGTGAGGGGTCAGTTATTTTATCATTGGCTGATAATGAAGAAGTTTCAGAAGAAAGTCCAATTGAATTTTCACTTGATGTTGCAGGTGATGTACCAGTTGACGGTATGTCTCTCGGATTAGGTCAAAATGTGCAGACAGCTGAATTTGATGTTGCTTATATTGACGAAAATGGCGAAGAACAAATGATTGCTGTGCCTTATGAAGAAGGCGTTCATTTCTTGCTGAAAGAAAGTGATGTCACTGCAATCAGAGACGCTAGCGGAAATATTCAGGTTAATTTAGGCAGTCAAGTTGCTGTTAAGAAAGTTTCTATTAAGATTACAGCATTAATGCAAGGCAGTAATAATCTTGTTGAAATTAGTAAAACAGAATTTGTCAATGGCATGGAAAAATTAATTGGTGTTCCAGAAGTAAGTGTTCCACAAAATGTAACGGCAAAAGCTGGTAATGAAGAATTTACTTTAAATTGGAGTCCATGTACTAATATTACTGGTTATGAAATTCATATTACTGGTGGTGGTGTCAATAAAACAATCGAATCTTCTACAAATTCTATTTTAATCAAAGAAGATGATGTGATTAAAAATTATGTAGAATATACTGTAAAAGTCAGATGTATTAACGGCACATGGCAGAGCGATTATTCTGAAGAAATTAAAGTTATGCCAAGAGCGACTAAAAAGCCTGATAAGCCTGATTCTGTATCTGCAAAAGGCGAGTATCAACAAATTACTGTCTCTTGGAGTGCGATAGATGATGCACAGTATTATGATGTATATTATAGATTACGCTCCAGCGAAGATGATTATATCAAAGCCAATGAAGAAGGTATTGTAGGCACAAAATATACAATTACTGGGTTAGAAGATCTTGTAGAATATGAAATCTATGCTGTAAGCGTGAATGAACATGGCACTAGCCCTGAATCTGTTCATACTTCTGCAACAACAGTTGATTTGGATCTTGCCGACATGCCGAAATACAATGTGATTAACCGTGATGAAAATGGAAACCCTGGAACATCCCATATTGTTTCCGTTACAAGATATGGCGGTGAAATGATAGCAAGTGAACTTGATGACGGTTTAGAAAATACTGCATGGGGTGCTGTAGACGGCAACAAAGATTCCTATTATTCAAAAAATACATGGGATGACGGTGGTTTTAATGGTATTGGCAATAATGGTCTGACATATACTTTGGATCAGGATTATACACTGGATACTATTGGCATACTCACAACCAATAATATTGATTATACAAACGTAAGATGTTGGGATTCAGAGGGAAATTTAGTATATGAACTTAATAATCAATATGGTAATCTCACTACGAAAAAATTAGACTCACAGGGCAAGTCTTATTATTTCTTAAAGTTCCCAAAAGCAATTACTGCTTGTAAAATCCAGATTTCTCTTGCACGTTATCTGACATCTCCAGTTACTGTTGCAGAAACATATTTCTATTATTATGATACCCTTATGGATGAAGTAATGGACTTATATGTAGATGATTTGCACACAGTTCTGAAAGATGATGTAAACAGAAGAACAATTAAAGCTTTGCGTGATAAAGTCAATGCACCTGATGAATATGGTGAAATGAATCCAAATGCAGAGGCTTTACTCCGTGAACTTGATACAGCAGAACAGATTCTAAATGCAGAATCACTCAGCAGTGCTGTAGAAGTTCATAATGGTATTACTTCTAATGATGCAAGTCGTGGATTCTCTGGAATCAATGCTTGGCAACCTCTTGGCGTTTCTATTGGTACAGGGGAAGAAGTAACTGTTTATGTTGGAAGTAATCAAAAGAAAACTGGTGAAAGTACAAATTTACGTCTTATTGTTACACAGTATCATTCTGAGTCTAGCGGTGTGCAATTAGATGGTGCAAATCTGAAAGTCGGAGCAAATACGTTTAAATTATCTAAGGGGTCTGTTGTTGGAGCTGAAGCAGGTGGTGCTTTATATATTCAATATCAGGGTGCAAGTGATTCCAGTGAAAGATACTCTGTTCGTGTAACAGGTGGTTCAGAAATTCCTGTCCTTGACTTGTATCAAGTAACAGATGAACAAGAACGTCTGGAAAGAACAGTTGCTTATGTTAAGAAGTTAGACGAATATGTTCCAACAATAGAAGCACTTCATAATGAACATCACAAAGGTTCAGGAAATAAAAATATAGATTATGACTATGACAGTCAGAATTGTATTTTAGGTGCTTCTGATATTCTGTGTGATACTATGATGTATTCTTTGCCAGCTCAGCAACTACTTGCAGGAGCAGGAACAGGCACTGACGAAGAACGTGCAGAAAAAATTCTCAAATCTATGAAATCTATGGAAGATATGATGTATTTGTTCTATCAGCATAAAGGTTTAAATAAAAATGCACCAGAAGTAATTGACCAAGTTCCAAAGGGACATTTAAATATTCGTTATCAGCGTATGTTTACAGGTGCATTTATGTATGCTGCTGGAAATCATATCGGTATCGAATGGGGTTCTGTAGGTGGCATGGTAAATTCTCCAGGTGTTACATTTGATGAAAACGGTCAATATGTCAGTGGTAATTATTTTGGTTGGGGCATTGCACATGAAATTGGACATGATATTAATCAGGGTTCTTATGCAGTACCAGAAATCACAAATAACTATTTCTCACAACTCGCACAAGCACAAGATAAAAATGCAGGCATGAGATTTGATTATAAAAATATTTATAGCAAAGTAACTTCTGGTGCTAAGGGCGATTGTATGAATATTGCAACACAAATTGGTATTTATTGGCAGTTGCATTTGGCTTATGACAAAGGCTTGAATTATAAAACTTATGAAGATTATGACGAACAGCTTGCAAATTTATTCTATGCTAGAGTGGATACTTACTCAAGAACACCTAGCAAAGCTCCACAAGCTGAAGAAAATGGCGTTGCATTGACACTTGACGGCGGAACAGACCAAGTTCTTATGCGTCTAGCTTGTGCAGCAGCAGAAAAGAATATTCTGGAATATTTCACACGTTGGGGCAAAATTCCTAATGCAGATACTATCGCATATGCTTCTCAATTTGAAAAAGAAACCCGTGCAATTATGTATGCAAATGATGATTCCCGTGTTTATGCATTAAATGGCAAAGGCAGTCAATTAGGCACAAATAGTGATGTTTCTGCAATTGAAAATATTTCTGTTGCAATTGGTTCTCAGCCAAATGAAGTAAATTTGAATTTCACATCAGATAGCACAAAAATTTCAGACGCTGATATATTAGGCTATGAAGTAATCCGTTGCACTATTTCTGGCGGAAAAATTGAAGAAAAACCAGTTGGCTTTGCACAGAGTTCTGAATTTACTGACACAGTAACAACATTGAATAATCGTACTGTATTCTATAAAGTAACATTGATTGACCAGTATTTGAATCGTTCTGAAGTTTATGAAACAGATATGGTTAAAATTGAACATGACGGCAGTGTAGACAAATCCAATTTTGTGATTACTACAAATGGTTTAGAGGCTGAAATTACTGTTGATGATGCAACAGAACAAACACCTTGCTCTGGTACTGCACATGACCCAGCAGAATTAGCAATTGATGCAAATACAAAAACTGTTTACAGTCCAAAAGTAACTGATGATAATGCAGAAATTATTCTTGAATTTAATCAGGATTTAACTGTTTCAGGCTTGAAATATATTTCTGGTGATGCAAACCCTGTCGGAGCATATCAGATTTATGTACAGAATGAAAACTATGTCGCACCAGCTCCAAGCGAAGATGGCGTAGTAGATGAAACTGGTAAATGGACTCTTGTTGGTGAGGGCGAATTTAAAGGCACTGGCAGTGAAATTGTTTATTTTGCAAATGATGACGGCAAATATATCAGTACTTATGAAACAAGTGCTGTAAAATTGGTATTACCAAATCAGAACGAAAAAGAAATTACAATCGCAGAATTAGATATTCTTGCTCCAACTGGTGATAATGTTGACTTCCGTAGAACAGAAGAAGATTCTGCAACAACTTTAATTGGCAAGCTTGAAAAAGATTATCAATATGGCGATAAAGATACAGATGTGATTCCAGAAGGTTCACTTGTATTTACAGGTTCTTATAAAGGCAATCCAGCTTATAATGTTGTATTATTATATGATGAAAATGGCAATATTGTAGGCGGTATTGATGCAGATGGTGATATTGCTTCTCAACAGACAATTCTTGCTGATGTTCCAAAGGGTGAAAATATTACTGATGTTTCCAATGGTACTTGGATTTACTGGATTGAACCAGAACAATTGGAAAATGCGAAATTGCCTGAAAAAGTACGTGTGGAATTGTATAGAGTCAATAACGCTGAAACAAACGAAGGACAACGTTTGGTTAGTGACTCCCTGTTTGAAACAGTGCCAACTACACTCCCAGGTATTGCTTTTAATAGCAATGAAGAATAATCGAAAGGAGTATCACAACATGAAAAAAAGAGTTTTAATCAGTGCATTTGTTGCTATTGCTTTCGGCATGATTCAGCCATTCAGTGCAATGGCTACTGATATAGATAGCACTGATAATATTGATGAAGATATAATGACTGAAATCACTTTGCAAGATACTGTTAAAATTACAAATTCTGGACAGATTAGTTTAATTTCTAATCATGCAGAACTTGATAATATTAATACAATGCAATTAAGTCTGCAACTTGATTCTGATATTGCAATTGCAAATGCGTATTTCAATTTTGAAGAAATAAATGCCAAAGTTGCGACTTATCGCTATAAAGCCGATAGCAATCAAATCAATATTTATCTTTCAGGAAAAGAAAATTTATTTACAGATTCTGATTTACTAGAGCTTGGTACTGTCATTGCTGAAGACGAAGACGGCTATGCAATCCCTGTTACAATTAGCGTTGTAGAAGATTCTCTAAAATATGTTTATCAGAATCAAACACAGGTTTATGCTTTTACAACAGAAACAGAACCTGCACCAGAAACAACGACTGTTGAAACGACTACAACGGTAAAACCAGAAACTACAACAACAGCAAAAACAGAAACTACAACAACAGCAAAAACAGAGACTACAACAACAGCAAAACCAGAAACTACAACAACTGCAAAAACAGAAACTACAACAACAGCAAAAACAGAAACTACAACAACAGCAAAAACAGAGACTACAACAACAGCAAAACCAGAAACTACAACAACTGCAAAAACAGAAACTACAACAACAGCAAAACCAGAAACTACAACAACAGCAAAA
>CAMWUF010000047.1 GCA_947177375.1 uncultured Ruminococcus sp. | reverse complement strand
ATTCTATTTTCTTCTTTTTAAGCTGTAGTTCTTGCTTACGGAGTTTCAGCGATTCATTTTTGTAATAATCCGTTCCAGTAATATCCATCAAAGCTCTGGCAGCCTTTACATCTCCAGACTTTGCTTCCCTAATCATGCTAGCAACCACTACTAACATATTGGTAATTTCTTCATCAGAATCTAACCCAATATCAGATAATAATTTTTGGTCATTACCATCACTGGAGGACAATTGCAATAACATATCGGCTACCTGTTTCATATTCTTTTTTCTTCTTCTGGATTCCCCAGAAGCTTTTCCGCCCCTCGACTGCTCCTCGACTGTCAGCTTGTGTGCAGCAGGAATCAAATTCTTGTTGTTCAAGTAATCACCTTTTGTTTTGTTTTTAAAAGAATTTCTGAAATAGCTGGAAGAATTTCAACTTCTTCCTTTGATACACAGCCAAATTCCCTTTTGCTTGAAACACGCTCGACGAATTTTACAAGCGATGCAATCACTAATTCTTTTTGTTCTTTTGTCATACTATCACTTCATCTCGCTTTCTTTTGGTATCATGATTTTGTCAAGAGCTTTTAAATGCTTTTTTTGAATAGTTCTTCTTTCGTAGTACATATTTTCGACAACAGATTCAATTATTTCATATGTCAAGTAATGCTTTGTTAAAATTTCTTTTAATTCATCATCATGCAGATAAGAAATGGCTTTTTTAATACTTTCTCGAACTGCTAACAGCTCCTCTACTTGTTTCTGCTGTTCCTGAACTTCTCTCTCCAATTCCTGCAACAATTCTAAAGAATCCAAATAATCAGAATTACAAAGACTTTGAATTTCTTTATACTGTACAACTTTTTCTTGCAAAGCTTGTACATACTTTTCAATAGTTTTCGCTCTACGTAGCCACGCCCTCTTTTTTTCTTGCTCTCCTGTCATAATCCCTCTACCTCAGAAATTCTGATTTTATCAATTGCTTGATAAAACAATCTTTGCACATGTCTTGGTTCGTAAATCATCTTTTCAGCAACTTTCGGAAATGATTCATATAAAAGGTAATATCGAACAAGAATTGTTTCTAGTGTATCATTCTGCACAGTTAGTATTATTCTTTTTATTTCTTTGTCAAATGCAATCAACTTTGCTATTTGTTTTCTTTGTTGCTGAATATCATGTTCAATTTTTTTGTTTAAAGCATCATCTGATACACCAATTTCGGAAAGAAATTTTTTCTGTCGTTGGTCTTTAATGATTTGCTTTTGTAATTTTTTCAATTGCTTGTAAACTGTTTTTGCCCTACTAAGATATTTTCTTTTTTTTAGCTGTTCAGTTGTCATGTTGCACCTCGGATATAGCAAAAGTACCTTTTTTGAATTTGGAAATAAAAAAGATACTCTTTGCTTTTGATATATTAAAACGAGAGAAAAAGACCGTGGCAGACGGTTTTTTGATATATTAATTGTATAATATTTTTTTTAGTTAGTCAATAAAAATTTACAAAATGTCGAGTTTAAAAAAACTCCCTGAATAAAATCAAGGAGTTATTTTTCGCTTCCAATTATTAAGTAATTCAAAGTTGTCTGAAAAAGTGCAGTAAGCTTTATGATAAAAATAATACTTGGTTCTGTTCTATCACGTTCCCAACCCGACACAGTTGATTTAGACACGTATAAAGTTTCTGCAAGCTTTTTCTGTGTAATGCCATTTTGCTTTCTAAGATATTTGATTCGCTGACCAATAGTTTTTAACTGCATGTATATCACCTCATATTTTTTGATACACAGCCTTTTCCTCATTTTAATTATAACATTCTTTCAATGCAAAATCAACATTAAAACAAAAATTATTAATTAAATTTTCATAGGTCTACAGTGTATAAGAAAAACGAAACGATTCTTTTTTTAGAATGTTCCACTTAATTTTTTATTCTGTTAAAAAAATCGAACAAAATCTATTGACTAAATTGTTCGATTATGATATACTATAATTAGTAAAAAATGAAAGGTGGACTGCATATGTCAATTACAGCTACAGAATTTAAAATGAACCTCGGAAAATATCTCACGCTTGCACAAACAGAGGATATCTATATCACAAAAAACGGAAAAATTGTTGCAAAACTTACAAATCCTAATCAGGACAGAGTCAATATTGCAAAATCGCTTTTTGGTGTAATTCCTGCTGATATGACACTAGAAGAAGTCAAAGAAGAGAGGCTTGGTCAGATATGAAAGTCTTGATTGATACCTGTATTATTATCGATGCTTTACAAAACCGTGAACCATTTGCAAAAAACGCACAGCAGATTTTTCTTCTTGCAGCAAATCGAAAATTTACAGGATATGTGACTGCAAAATCTGTAACAGACATCTATTATCTGATGCATCGCTGTACACATAATGACAAAGAAACAAGAACTATGTTAAACAAATTGCTAATTCTTTTTGGAATCATGGACACTGCGAGTGAAGACTGTATTCATGCATTGATTTCCAATATTTCCGATTATGAAGATGCAGTCATGATTGAAACCGCAAAGCGTTCTGATGCAGACTGTATTGTTACAAGAAACACAAAGGATTATGCTCATGCGGACATCACAGTCTATAAACCTGATGAGTTTATCAGCAAAATAAAAGCAGAAGAAGAAATAGACTAGAACAAATCAAAATGGAGCTGTTGCGTTATTTGCAACAGCTCCATTTTTTACAATAGCTTCTAGCTTTCACTTGCACTTTTAGCTCTGGCTTTACCCGATAGCTTCCCATACCTGTATGCTACATAACACTCACGCATGTTGGCTTCCTGCTGGATTATTTCAGCCAACCTGCCTATGTTTAAGCTGTATCGCCTGCAAAATTCCTGCTTGGTTAATCTTGACTTTTCAAAGTACTCCTGAATCACAGCAAATAAATTTGTTGGTGGAAAAATCCCTGTCATACCCTCGAACTCGCTAAGTAACAACATAAAAATTACTCCTTTCTTAAATCAAAATCTTTTTCTTTGACAGTATCCCTGCCATGTTTCTTTCCGAAATTTTCCACTGTAAACATATCGTTGAGCAAATTCTAATTGCAGTTGATTTGGCACAACGCTTAATCGTTCATTACGTTCAGCCTGTGCATAAATCGTAATTCCGCCTATTTTTTTTAATTGTTCTACTCTATAAGCAGCACTTTCTAAATCTTTTGTAACTAATAGATAGATGAATAATTTGTAAGGTTTTACGCCATATTTCATCAGAAGTTTTGCCGTGTTTTCTATCGCTGGAATTTGTGCCGTTGTATCACAACTAAATCTAATGTATTTTATCCATTTTATTTTTGATAAAATTTCTGCTATTCTATCATCAATGAGACGAGCGTCCATACCCTGATTCAAATCAATAGCATATCCACTGCCAATCAAGCTTGCTAGTTGCTGTATACCATAGTCACAAGATAAAATATTGTTATCCATAAGCACAAGCTTTTTGCTATCTGGTCTAACAAGCTCTTTCCACGTCTTGTATGGCTTTATGCCACCCTCTTTTTCAGGGACTACACACCAACGGCATTTGCGAGGGCAACCTCTTGTTATGTAGCCTATTGCATAGTCGCACTCTGGATATATGCTATAGTCTGAAAACATTTCTTCTATCTCATCAGGAAGCCTAGAGTAGACATCATACCCTGTACCGCCCTTTACAGTATCAAGAGGAAGATATAGATTTTCTGGTGTGAAATCAAAAATTTTACTACTATACACTCTATCAAAGTTTCCTAGAGGATACCACCAGTCGACCTCGTCGCCTTGTGCTTTATGCCATGCTGAAATCTTCATTAAGGCATAGTTGGGAAAAGTTTTTCTTTTCAAGTAGTCTTTTTCGCTGTCATGTAGACCAATTTTCATTTGAATGCTCCTATTCATATCTTATAAAATCATCACCATAAATTTGGTTTAGTTCATCAAAAACATGCTTCATGCCCAGTCCGTTTTTGTCTGGTTTCCAAAACCCATCAGAATCGTATGAACCACCGTAAATACAGTAACTATATAGCTTCGGGTGTGTCCGTTTCAATCGTTGGAAACGAGTTTCCCCTTTTTCAAGATGTACACCAAAACCGCAAAAAATACAACCTGTTCTACTACAACCAGTTGTACAAAGTTCCTCTTGACATGAAAAACAATCAAGGCAAAGCTGGTCTTCTTTTGGTAAAATTTCACCATAGACACTAGAAATTTTCAAACTATTTTCCTTAATATACCGCAGTATATCCTGTTCTGTCCAAAAGCTAAGAGGCTGTGATATCTGTCTTTTGACATCAAATGCATTACAGCCTGACTTCAACCACTTTTGAAAACGCAAATTCGATTCACAAGCCATAGTAGCAACTATAGGCACACGCTTTGTTTCAGCTTCATACCGCTTGACAGGCATTTTTTTCATAACGCTACAACAATAAGAACCAATTTTAAAAGGCATATCAAGCAAAGGCTTATACCTCTCAAAATTAAACCGACTTTTTGTGCCATTTTTATCGAGATAAAGCCCTGATAACTTCAAAAAGTCAAGATTTTGGTCTTGTCTACCCTCTGCCACTGCTTTACTAGCATAGTAAAGATGACCTGCAATTTCTTTAGAAATAATCGGATAACCATAAATTTGAATCACTCGCTTAAAGCTCATTTTTGTGCGTAAAATCGTCACATTTTTAAATGTTCTTACAAAGTCCCTGATTTCAGGATATTCAAGACCTGTGTCAACAAAGACTGCTTCCACTTCTGGAAACATTTCCCTAACTATATGTAGTAAAACCGTGGAATCTTTACCGCCTGAAAAACTAACATAAACGCCACTTACACCAAAAGTTTTGACCCACTTTAAAACACGAAGTTTTGTCTTTTCCACTTTTAAATCCAAAGGCAAAGCTTGATACAATTTTAGTTCTTCTATTGTTGGCATTGTTTAACAGCTCCTTTTTTTGTTTTTTTACCAGTCAACAGCATCATCAAGGATTTTCTGCTGTTGGTCTCCTGACAGGCGTGTATAAATCATGGTTGTGTTTACACTAGAATGCCCTAATAAATCGGCTAGCAAAGTTACGTCCTTAGTCTTGTCCATTACTTTAATCGCAAAGTGATGACGAAATGAATGCGGATGCATAACTTCTTGTGGTATGCCATATCGTTCAGAGAATCTAGTCAAAGCATAGCAACACGCACGTCTTGAAATTGGACGATTGCCACGGTTCTTACTTGACTGCAACAAGTATTCCTGATTGTCTAATTTTCTAAGATAGCTATCAAGCTCTAATTTTAAAGAATAAGGAAATAGAATTGTTCGCACTTTGCCTTTTGAAACAATGGTTGCATAGCCACGCATAATATCTGACTTCTTTAGTCGGACAGCTTCCGAAATTCTTGTGCCTGTCTTGGCGAGAATCAATATGTTATAGTACCATTGCATATCGCCATCAGCTTTTAACCCGTTCATCAGACGTATATATTGTTCATCGGTGATGATATTGCTAGTGCTGAATACTCTTTGAATTTTGACAGCCTTGACTGGAACAAAGACACCCTTATATGATGCATAGCATTTAATGGCAATCAATCTGGCATTGACTGTACATGCTTCTAATGTTTGCACCAGCTCTGACTTCCATGCAAGGATATTTGACTTTGTAAGTTCCGAATAGGATTCAAAATATTTCTTGACTGCATGTAAATAATTTTTTATTGTTCCTTGTGATAGTTCTTTTTCCAATAAAAATATCTTAAATCCATCTAAATCTTGCTCCATTTTTTCACCTCTTTTACTTCCCAAAATATATATTTTCATGAAATTTTAGTTAATCCACCCCGAATAATCCGAGGTGGATTTTTTTTAAATAATCAAGCTATTTTGCCAGTTTTCCATAATCTGTTGAAACATTGTTGAAATTTTATTTAACGTAAAGCTCTGTAAATGTCATTCATGATAGCCAAACAGCTATCAGCAGTAATGCAAACATGCTTCTGACTTTCATCTGTAAATGTAACGACAGCAAATTCTTCGCATTTTTTTCGTACATACTCAATCTTTATGACTTCTGTTCTGGTTGCACATTCATGTAGTGCTTCCCCAATCATCTGAACAAATTTTGCTTTACCTTGCATGCCTACTCCTCTCCTTTCGTAGCTTTTTCATCATGCTGAAAATCATAAATTGTTGTTCCGTCGAGAATCGTTAAAAGCGTTTGCTCTAAATTTGTGTCATTCAGCACCATCAAGGTAACATGTGCTTTTGAATCCTTTGCATTCACGATTTTCTTCAAATCGCTACAATAGTTTTCAAACGATTTTACCGTGTGATTCCATTCATCAACACTTTGCTTTTGAGTTGTGGCAATCACACCTACCAAAAAATCCTTTTTCCAGACAGAAATCTTGTAATTGTTAGCACTAGCGTTATATGTAACCTTAACATTTTCCGTCAAATTTTCCTTTACTGACAATTCAAGGGCTATTCTTATCATTTCATGACTAAAGTTATTTTCCACGTTCTCATCTCCCTTTCAGCTCCAGTTATTTTTATGGAGCTGTTTTTATTTGGTTCATCAATCATTTTTTTCCATTAACTCATCAGCTATTTCATCGGTAGCAATTGTAACAGCCTTTTGAGCAATTGCTACTGCTTCCAGAAATGACATACCGTCTAATATCATATTTTTAATAAAGTAAGCGATACATGCAGACGTCATCAAAAGCAAATCTTTCTTGTCGATGTGTGGATTGTTTATACACACACTGATGTTATCACTCTCTAGCTTGTGAACAATAATAATTCTAGTTTCTTCTTTTTCTTCACTCATTTCATCACCTGTCATCACCTGCCTTTCAGCTCCGAATTCACAGAGCTGTTTTTTAATCTTCTTGTTTATGTTCTTTTTGTGCAACAATTGTATTAATAATAGTTACTATAAACTTTTTTTCATCATCTGTTAGTTTTTCAT
The DNA here is from genome assembly GCA_947177375.1 of uncultured Ruminococcus sp. Lineage (GTDB taxonomy): Bacteria > Bacillota > Clostridia > Oscillospirales > Ruminococcaceae > UBA3855. The sequence continues at coordinate 102 of CAMWUF010000047.1, read as the reverse complement.
AATTAGGAATAATTTGCATTTCTTTTTTTTGATTTTCGTACATAATAACACCTCACTTTCTTGATGGATTATATATATTATATAACTCTTTTTTGAGTTTGT
>CAMWUF010000046.1 GCA_947177375.1 uncultured Ruminococcus sp. | reverse complement strand
GCCTTGGATTGTGAAATAAATGATGTTTTAATCTTTGTGCAAGAAGAAAAGCCTAATTAAATCAAAAGATTATTCTTGACATAAATTTGAAACTGTGTTATAATAATTAAGATTTTTAAACACGAAACGGAGGAATCATTTTGAAAGAAAAATTAAATGCATTACTTCATGAGGGAGAAGAAAAAATTCTGGCAACGCAAACAGAACCAGAATTACAAGAAGTCAAAGCTTCTCTGTTAGGAAAACAAGGTTCTTTGACAGAAATCATGAAAGAAATGCCAAAACTTGACAAATCAGAACGTCCAGAAATTGGTCGTTTGGTGAATGAGCTAAAACGTAAATTTACAGCTTTAATTGACGAACAGAGAGAAAATTTAATTCTCAAAGCGTCAGAAATTCCAACAGATTTTGATGTCACTGTGACAGGAATTGCACCAACAGGAGGTGCGTTACACCCAATTACGCAAATGTGTTATGATTTGAATGACGCATTCAGGTCAATGGGATTTGAAATTTATGAAGAAGAAGATATTACCAGTGAATTATATGCTTTTGATAAACTGAATTTCCCACAGAATCACCCTGCCCGTGAAAGCATGGATACATATTGGCTAGGCGGACATGATACAGGTGCAACAAATGAAAAACTTTGTTTAAGACCGCATTTGACAGGCGGAAGTGTGCGTTATATGCAGACACATAAGCCACCATATCGCTTTGTTTACCCTGGTAGAGTGTATCGAAATGAAACAACTGACGCTAGACATGAAAGAGCATTTTTCCAGTATGAAGCTTTAATTGTAGATAAAAATATTGATTTTGCTTCTGGTAAAGTTATGCTAAAAAGCGTATTATCTAAAGTATTTGGCAGAGATGTACCTGTTAGAATGCGTATAGGATTTTTCCCATTTGTAGAGCCAGGCTTTGAAATTGATATGGGTTGTTTGGTATGTGGCGGAAAAGGTTGCAGTGTATGCAAAAATGTTGGTTGGATTGAAATTATGCCCGGTGGTACACCACATCCAAATGTGTTACGTTCTGCCGGATTAAATCCAGATGAATTTACAGGATTTTATGTTAATATTGGGCTAGACCGTCTTGTTATGATGCGTTATGGTGTAGATGATGTTAGATTATTCCATAGTGCAGATTTAAGATTCTTGCAACAGTTTAAATAATGGAGGTGTTTTCAAATGAAATTGTCATTAAACTGGATAAAAGACTATGTAGCACTTCCAGAAGATATGGATTTAAAGCAATTGGCTTATGATTTGACAATGTCAACTGTAGAAGTGGAAGATGTAAAAAAATTATCTGAAAATTTTGAAAATTTAATTGTCGGTGTGATACAGGAAGTATTGCCACACCCAAATGCAGATAAATTACGAATTTGCAAAACAGATATTGGCGGAGAAATCAAAGAAATTGTCTGTGGTGGTTCTAATTTGCAAGCAGGAATGAAAGTTGCTGTTGCATGCCCTGGAGCTGTTGTCCGTTGGCATGGTGAGGGTGAACTTGTTGTAATTAAAAATGCAAAGCTTAGAGGTATTGCAAGTTTTGGTATGATTTGTGCTTCTTCAGAAATTGGGCTTGCAGATTTATTCCCAGCAAATGCGGAAACTGAAATTACAGATTTATCAGCATTTGATGTGCCAGCAGGTACGCCTTTAGCTGACGCTTTAGATATGAATGATGTTATTTTAGAAATTGATAATAAATCTATGACAAATCGTCCTGATTTATGGGGACATTATGGCATTGCAAGAGAAATTTCTGCATTGTACAATTTGCCTTTGAAAGAATTGCCAAAATTTAATGCTTCTGGTATTCCTGAAATGCAAATCGTGATTGAAGATTCTAAAAGATGTGCAAGATATATTGGTGCAGAAATTGAAAATTTATCTGTGAAACCATCACCATATCAAATGCAGAATAGAATCTGGAAAGTCGGCATGCGTCCGATTAATGCATTAGTAGATATTACAAATTATGTGATGTTAGCAACTGGACAGCCAACACATGCATTTGATGCTGACCAAATTTCAGGTAATATTACTGTAAGACATGCAAACCCCCAAGAAGAATTGGTATTATTAAATGATAAAAAGCTTGCTTTAACAGAAGATGATTTAGTCATTGCTGATTCTGAAAGTGCCGTTGCACTTGCTGGCGTTATGGGTGGTGCAAAAGATTCTGTTTTGCCAAGTACAAACAGAGTAATTTTAGAAGTCGCTAATTTTGAGGCTTCTGGCATTCGCAGAACAGCTTTGCGTTATGAAAACCGTACAGAAGCATCTGCCAGATATGAAAAAGCTATTGATTCAGAACGTTGTGACCAAGCGTTATCAATGGCAATTACATTATTAAAAGAAATCTATCCAGAATTGAAAATGAAAGCTTTTGCTGATAATTACCCTGAAAAAGCAATTCAGAATGAAATTGATGTACCTGTGAATTGGTTAGAACATCGCTTAGGGACTAAATTCTCACAGGAAAAGCTTGTAAACTTACTTGAAAAATTGGGCTTTTCTGTATCATTTCAGGATAATATCATGCATGTCATTGTACCAACATGGCGTTCTACGGGTGATATTTCTATTAAAGATGATATTATGGAAGAAGTTGCTCGTATGTATGGCTATGAGAATTTCAATGGCGAAGTGATTACCACTTCATTTGATGGTGCAATTAATCAGCTTGATGTGGATTTAGAGCGTAAAATAAAAGAATATCTGGCATTTAGATGTGGTATGCAGGAAATTTTCACATATCCGTGGATGACTGACGAATATGTCAATGCAATTTTGCAAAATACTGAAAATATGCTTGTGATTTCAACGCCTCCGTCTCCTAATGAACGTTATATCCGTTCTTCACTGTTGCCGAATATTGTCAAAGCTGTTTCTGACAATTTGCGTTATTATCATGAATTTTCTGTATTTGAGGGTGCAAGAGTATTTTTTGATGAAAATTATACTTCAAAATATGATAGTTCAGAATTACTCCCAGAACAAAGGAAACATATTGGTGGTGCATTTGTTGGTGATTACAAAAAAGTATTTGATTTATTCCGTCAGGCAAAAGGCGTTCTGGAAAATATGGCTCGATATACACATATGCAAGCGTTAAGTTTCAAACAAGTGCAAAAACCTGTTTGGGCTGATGAGACAGTTTGGTTAAATATTTTTAGAGATGATGTTCAAGTTGGCGAATTTGCATTATTATCAAAAAAAGCTGCTCTTGCTTGTGGTATTAAAAATAATGCTGTTATGCTATTTGAAATTGATGAAGAATTATTAAAGCCGTTTGCTTCCAGAACAAATGAATTTACACACTTGCCAGAATATCCTATGATTGACTATGATTTATCTGTACTGGTAGATAGTTCTGTCAAATGGGAAGAAATCCAGAAAATAATTATGTCCAAGAAAAAACAAGGCAGTTTATTACAGTCTTGTGCATTTGTAGAAGAATACAAGGGCAAACAAGTTCCAGATGGGAAGAAATCTGTTACTGTTCGGCTTGTTATTGGTTCATTGGAGAAAACACTTACATCAAGTGAAATTGAATCTTGTGCAGAAAGTGTTATGAAAGTTCTAACTAAGAAAATGAATGCTGAATTACGTTCAAAGTAATTTAAAAAGGCTCTGAATTTTTTTCAGAGCCTTAATTTATCATTAGATAGGAGCTGTATGATATGAAATTTGAAATTGAAAATCATGTATTAAAAGAATGTATTGTCGAATCTGACGAAGCAGTTGCAATTGTTCCAGATGGTGTGACTAGTATTGGAGAAAGGGCATTTGCTAGTTGTAAATCTTTGCAAGAAGTTTATTTACCAAATAGTGTTACTGTTATTGGAGATAAGGCATTTTGGAATTGTAAATCTTTGCAGAAACTCTATTTGCCAGATAATATTACTAGCATAGGCAATTTTGCATTTAGTCAATGTAAATCTCTAAAAGAAGTGCATTTTCCAAAAAGTATTGTGAATATGGGGCAGGGGATATTTGAAGAATGTAAATTATTAGAGAAAATATATTTTTCAGATACTATTACCTATATTGAATCTAGTACATTTAGTGACTGTAAATCTTTGAAAGAAGTGTATTTGCCAGATAGTATTATTAATATTGGAGCAGGAGCATTTGGTAATTGTGAATCTTTAAAAGAAGTACATTTTCCAAAAAATCTTATTATGATTGAGGCTGGAGCGTTTCATAATTGCGGAGCTTTGAAAAAAATATATTTACCAGACAATGTAACAAGTATTGGAACTAATGCATTTAGTGAGTGTAAGTCTCTAAGAGAAGCATATTTGCCAGATAGTATTACTAATATTGAAAATTGTGCATTTTTTAGTTGTATATCTTTAAAAAAAGTACGTTTTCCAAAGAGGATTACTAGTATTGGGTTTGGAGCATTTTGTAATTGTAAATCTTTAGACAAAATATGTTTTCCAGATAGTATTACAGATATAGATTATATTACAAGCATTGAATGTGATGTAGAATAATCTGAAAGAGGTGTATTTTAAATGAATTTTGAAATTGAAAATCATGTGTTAAAAAAATGTATTGCTGAATTTGGTGATACAATTGTAATTGTTCCAGATGGCGTTACTAGAATTAAATTTCGGGCATTTGGTGGTTGTAAATATTTGAGAAAAATACATTTGCCTGATAGCATTACTAGCATTGGAGCTTGGGCATTTGGTGATTGTGAATCTTTGCAAGAAATCCATTTGCCTGATAGTATTACAAGCATTGGGAGATACGCATTTTGTCATTGTAAAGGTTTACAAAAAATAAATTTACCTGATAGTATTACCAGCATTGGAGATTGGACATTTGGTGATTGTGAATCTTTGCAAGAAATCTATTTGCCTAATAGTATTACTAACATTGGAGAAGGTGCATTTGCTGATTGTAAATCTTTGCAAAAAATAGATTTGCCTGATAGTATTACTAGCATTGGAGAAAGTGCATTTAATGGTTGTGAATCTTTGCAAAAAATACGTTTGCCAGAAAGTATTACTAGCATTGCAGATTGGGCGTTTGGTAATTGTAAATCTTTGCAAGAAATAGACTTGCCTAATAGTATTACCAGCATTGGAGAAAGTGCATTTGAGTTTTGTGAATCTTTGGAAAAAATTTATTTGCCTGACAGTTTGATTAGTATTGCAGGTTGGGCATTTTTAGATTGTTTTTCTTTACAGGAAATTCACTTACCTGATAGTATTACTAGTATTGGAGACCATGCATTTGATAATTGCTCTTCTTTGCAAGAAATCTATTTGCCTGATAGTATTACTAGCCTTGGATATGGGGTATTTGTTTGTTGTTTTGCTTTGCAAAAAATACGTTTATCAAATAAGCTTACTAGTATTGATAGTTGGACATTTGGTGCTTCTGCTTTGGAAGAAATAGATTTGCCTGATAGTATTACTTGTCTTGAAAATTGTGCATTTGCTTCTTCGGCTTTGAAAGAAATCTATTTGCCAGATAGTGTTACTGACATTGGAGAAGAAGCATTTAGGTCTTGTACATTCTTAACTAAAATACATCTGCCATATGGTATTACTAGTATTGAAGAATATGCATTTTATGAGTGTAAATCTTTGCAAAAAATACATTTGCCAGATAGTGTTACTAGCATTGGAGACTGGGCATTTTCTGCCTGTGAATCTTTGCAGGAAATACACTTGCCAGATAGTGTTACCAGCATTGGAGATTGGGCATTTTCTGCCTGTGAATCTTTGCAAAAAATATATTTGCCAGATACCATTACTAGCATTGGAAAACATGCATTTGATGGTTGTAATGCTTTGCAAGAAATTCATTTTCCAGATAAAGTGATTACTATTGGCTATGGAGCATTTTATCATTGTAAAGTTTTAAATAAAACATGTTTCCCAGCTAGCATGGATATAGATTATATTACAGGTGTTTCTATATTACCAGTAGAATTTGAAATTGAAAATCATATATTAAAAAAATGTATTCCTGAAGTTAGTAATACAATTGCGATTGTTCCAGACGGTGTGACAAGTATTGAAAAAGAGGCATTTTGTGAATGTAAATTCTTGCAAGAAATCCATTTGCCAGATGGAATTACTAGTATTGGAAAAAATGCATTTTATGGTTGTGAAGCTTTGCAAAAAATAAATTTACCAAATACGATTACTAGCCTTGAAGATGCGGTATTCAATAACTGTGCATCTTTGCAAGAAATAGATTTACCGAATAGTATTACTAGCTTGAGTGGGACATTTTTTAATTGTAAATCTTTACAAAAAGTGCATTTACCTGAAAGTATAACACATATTGGAGAATGTGTATTTTGGAGATGTGAAGCTTTACAAGAAATTCATTTGCCAGATAGTGTGACTAGTATTGGAGAAAGGGCATTTTATGACTGTAAATCTTTGCAAAATATTACTTTTCGAGATATGACGTTTCATGCAGATACAAATTTTACAAATAGTCAGCTTGAAAATATTATAGATATGATACACAAGCAAATTTCTGAAAATTAATCTTGTTGGTATAAATTTATGACATCTGAAAGTTGTTTCATAAATTCTGTTCTGACAGATTCTGGTGAGAGAATTTCCATATTAGAGCCGTATCGCATAACCCATTTATAAAAGCTTTGACTAATACCAACTTTTACACGAATGATAACACTGTCAAGATGATTTTTATCGTCTTCTAAAACAGAAGCATATTCTCCAAATTGTTCTAACATGTCATCAAGCAGAAAAGATTTAATACGTAATTTCACATGTAAATATGTTTCAGGGTCGAACATGTCTAATACTATGCCTTGTGGTTCAGGAAGAATGCATTTTAAATCTGTGTGTTCGCCTGTTTTAATATGTTTCATACGGTCAATGCGATACGTACGAATTTTTAAAGTTTTTTCGTCCATGCATTTTAAATAAAATCTTTCATTAAAAAAAATAACTTTACAAGGTATCATGTCACGGCGTTTGTCATAATAACAAATCTGTTTTTTTGTGTCATATTTTCCGTATTCAAAATTAATTTTACAGTTTTTAGAAATAATCTGATGTAC
>CAMWUF010000045.1 GCA_947177375.1 uncultured Ruminococcus sp. | reverse complement strand
ATATATAATATTTCTTCATCAAATGCATACCACAGCTTCATAACGAAATGTTGTATTCTATTTTCATCTATATAAATCCATTTAACTTCTCCACAATCGTCTTGCATAGTCCAACTTTTGACCTGCCACTTGTCATTCTGAAAATCTGTTTCTTCTGCAATTCTCTTGACATGCCACCTGTTATTTTGGGAACCTGTTTCTTCTGTAATTCCCTTAAATGCATTTGCAATATTTCCTCTGACATCTTGGTAATAATTACAAAGCTCATGCAAAAATACAACTTCCTGTATTACAACTCTAATCCATGCACTGTACTCATCAGAAACCAGTATTTTTTGAAATTTGCACCGCACAACAGCACAGCTCGCAATATCCTGTTCTGAGCAATCTTCCCAACCATTAAAATATAATAAAGCTGGTTGATATAATAGCCAAAATTCGTTTCCAATTGCTTCATCAAAGGGCATTCTCACAAATACTGTCCGAATTTCTCCAACAACAGGAGTTAATTCACTGCGTATCCAATTTTGCTCTGAAAGTTCTGGAACATCTTCCACAAAATCAGACCATTCTCCACATGCATATGCCCAATCAGAAAATAAATCATCTAATTTTTTATTCATTCTGATATAATTCTTGCATACACTACATTTAAAACACAAATTTTCCATAATTCATGAATCTTTCTTGTAAAAACGGCAGGCTTGCTATCCTGATTCAGGACAGCAAGCCACCGTAAAAATTATTCTCCGATGACTTCTGCACAACGTTTGCACAGTGTAGGATGTAACATAATTTTGCCGACTTCTTCTGAATAGCACCAGCAACGCTCACATTTATTACCAGACGCTTTTTGAATTTCATAAACAAAATCTTCTTCACTTGTGTCATCTGTCTGAATTTCAATTGCAGAAACAATGAAAATATCTTTTAATTCTGACCATGCTTTGAGTTTTTCAGCGATTTCAGCATTATTTACAGTGATAATTACTTTTGCTTCGAGAGACTTGCCAATTAATTTTTCATTTCTTTTTTCTTCCAGTTTTTTATTCACAGCTTCACGAATTGCATAAATCATATTCCATTTTGCAATAAATTCTTCATCTGCTTTGATATCTGTTTTTGGCAAGAACTGATTTAAAAATACACTTCTGGCATCATCTTCTGCTTGATGAGGCAAATTCTGCCAGATTTCTTCACTTGTAAAACTTAAAATCGGTGCAGACATTCTGACAAGTGCATTCAGCACACGATACATAGCCGTTTGAGCAGCCCGTCTGGTAGGTGCGTCAATTTTTTCACAGTATAATCTATCTTTGATAATATCCAGATAAAAACTTGACAAATCCACAACACAGAAATTATGAATTGCATGAAATACAACATGAAAATCATATGCCTGATAACCTGCATTGACTTTATCTGTCAACGCATCTAAACGCATTAAAATCCATTTATCTAATTCTTCCAGTTTCTCATCAGGAACACAATCTGTATCTGGATTAAAAACGCTCTCTCCGTCACTTAGATTACCTAGAATATATCTGGCTGTATTTCTGATTTTACGATAAGCGTCAGATAACTGACTTAAAATATCTTTAGAAATTCTGATATCTGAATGATAATCCGAAGACGCAACCCAAAGTCTTAAAATATCAGCTCCATACTGTTCAATAATTTCTTCTGGAGCAATACCATTGCCTAAAGATTTATGCATTGCTTTTCCTTCGCCGTCAACAACCCAACCATGGGTACACACTGACTTGTAAGGCGAAATGCCTTTATATACAACAGAAGTTAATAACGAACTCTGGAACCAACCTCTGTATTGGTCTGCACCCTCAAGATATAAATCCGCAGGAGAAGATAATTCATCATAAATATCTAATACAGCCGTATGAGAAACACCAGAATCAAACCAAACGTCCATAATATCATATTCTTTGGTAAATTCTTTGCAACCACATTCACAAACAGTATCAGCTGGAATTAATTCGCTGGTATCTTTCAACCACCAAGCATCAGAACCTTCAACCCTGAATATATCAGCAATATATTTCACAGTTGCATCTGTAATGATTGGCTTTTTGCAGTCTTTACAATAAACAACAGGAATTGGCACGCCCCAAGTTCTCTGACGAGAAATACACCAGTCACTTCTATCACGAACCATACCTTTAATTCTATCTTCGCCCCATTCAGGAATCCATTGCACAGTTTCAATTGCTTTTACGGCTTCTTCTTTGAAACCATTCACAGAACAGAACCATTGTTCAGTCGCTCTATAAATAATCGGACTATGACAACGCCAGCAATGTGGGTACTGGTGAACAATATTCTGCATTGCAAGCATAGCATTTTCTTCCACTAAACGTTCAGCAATTTTTTTATTTGCTTCATCCGTGTCTAAGCCCTCAAATTCACCAGCTTCAGCCGTTTGTCTGCCTTTAGAATCTACACATACAATAATGCCAATATCATCATAATTTTTGCAGACTTCATAGTCTTCTACACCATAACCTGGAGCTGTATGCACACAACCAGTACCACTTTCAAGCGTGACATGGTCACCAACAATAATTGGTGAAACTCTGTCATATAACGGGTGCTTTGTTTTGATACCTTCTAATTGTTTTCCTGTGAAAATACCATCTGTGGAATATTCCTGAATACCTGCTGTTTCCATAACAGTTTTTACAAGCTCGTCAGCCATGACATAATATTCATTGCCGACTTTTACAAGCGTATAATTATAATCAGGACCTAAACAAATTGCCAAGTTACCAGGAATTGTCCAAGTCGTAGTTGTCCAGATAACAAAATAAACATTTTGCAAATCCAAGCCCATATTGGCAAATAAGCCTTTATCATCAGTAACACGGAACTTTACATAAATAGACTTACAGGGAATATTTTCATATTCAATTTCAGCTTCTGCCAAAGCCGTATTACAATCAGGACACCAGTAAACAGGCTTTAAGCCTTTATACATATAGCCATCTCTTGCCATTTTGCCAAATACTTCAACTTGTCTGGCTTCATATTCTGGACGAAGTGTCAAATATGGATTATCATAATCTGCAATTGTTCCCAAGCGTTTAAATTGCTTTTTTTGATTTTCGACATGCATTAATGCAAAATCTTTACAAGCTTTTCTAAGCTCTACAGGAGGAATTGCTCCATTTTCCACACCAATATTTTTCAAAGCTTTTAATTCAATTGGCAAGCCATGTGTATCCCACCCTGGAACATAGGGTGCATAATAGCCTGTCATATTTTTCTGCTTGAAAATAAAATCTTTAAGCGTTTTATTTAAAGCAGTTCCAATATGAATTGTTCCGTTTGCATAAGGCGGGCCATCATGAAACATAAATGATGGCTTACCAGCATTTTTCTGCATGATTAAATCATATAATTTTTCTGTTTCCCATTTTGCCAATATTGCAGGCTCACGTTTTGGCAAATTGCCACGCATGGGAAAACTTGTTTTTGGCATATTAAGACTATTTTTATAATCCTGTGCCATAATTACAACATTCCTTTCTTAAAAAAATTAATTAACTAAAATCTGCCAGAATAGAAGGTGCAAATGTAGAATTTGTTTCTTGTTTTGGTTCTACAGATGCCATTGCTGATGCAAGAATTGCATTTTTTGCTTCATCAAGTCCCACACCTGCAATTTCTTCTGATGGCGGAGGGAGTTCGTCATTTTCTTCTGGCATTGCAGAAAGCATTTCCAAATGCTCTTTATACATATCAAATAAACTTCTCTTAAAATCAGCAACCATTTTTTTTGCTTCTGCAAGTAGTTCTTTTTGTTTGGCAATTTCTGCACGGTTTTTTTCCATAGCAATTTCATGCTGTCGAGTTGCTTCGTCAAGTAACATTGCCGCTTCTTCTTTTGCTCTGTCAATAATTTGCTCTGCTTTTTCATTTGCTTCACGCAGAACTCTATGTCCTTCTTTTTGAGCGCCAAGCAATGCATCTTTCAGAGCTTCTTCGTCACGCATATATTCACGCACTTTGTCAGCAAGTACTTGAATTTTATGATTATTTTCTTCACGTTCTGCCTCAATTTCCTGAAACGTAGTGTCTAACTGACCAAAAAATTCGTCAATATCTTCAGGACGATAGCCCCATGCAGCTTTTTCAAAGCGTTTTTCACGTATTTCTTGTGCTGTCATCATAATTTTTCTTCACCTCTGCAAAATAATTTTTATAAATATTTTTCAATCATAATATGCAAACGCCCTTTTTGATTTGGCGTACTGATTGCGTTAAGTTTAAATTTTCCATAACCTCTTGCAGAAAATATATCTCCTGCTGTTAATAAAACATCTGGTTTCATAATTTCCTGATAATTTACCATGATAAAACCTGCAAGAATTAAAGCATTACATTCTTGTCGTCTGATATGCAAAGCAATTTTTAATACAGCATCTAATCTTGGCGAAGATACAACGCCAGTAATCTCTTGCATTTGTTGCTGATAATCTCCAGAAAAATTTAATTTATCTGTAATTTTCACACCCACACGCCCTATTTTTTTAATTGGCAAAATAACAGGTGCAATTTTATTTAATACAAAGCATTGAATTTTTCCTGAAGCAACTAAAATATCACCAATTGTATTTCGTTCAATTTGCTGACTCATGAAACAGCCTAGTATATCTCTATGTGTTAATTTATCTACTTCACGAAATTTTATTGTCAGGCAAGTAATAGGAAATTCTTCCTGTTCTGGCGGACAATCCTGTGGGTGAATACATAAAATACCCCGTTCAGAATCAGCATAACCGCCATAAAACTGATAACTTCCTTGAGATAAATATTTTTTTAACATGCAATACTGTCGCATATCTAAAAAATTTGTAAAACTTCGCCAAGCATTTCTTCTGCACATATCCTGCACATGTGCCAATAAAATTTTATCTTCTTCTTGTTGTTTCTGATTCATAATGATTAAAACTTATTAAAATTTATTAAAATTAAATAATCACGCCATTATTTTCAAGTTCTGCCGCCAAATCATCGCCGATAAATCCGACATTATAAGGCGTAATAATATAAGTTAAATTTGCAACTGGTTTTAAACTGCCACTAATCGCATAAGACACACCAACCAAAAAATCAATAATTCTTCTGCGATTCTCTGGAGATGCAGTTTCCAGATTTAATACAACAGTTCTACGGCTTATCAAATGGTCAGCAATTGCTTTCGCATCTGTGAAAACTTCAGGTTTTACAAGAACAACTTGTAATTTTGCAGTTGCCTGAATATTGACAATATTAGAACCTGCTTCACGACCTGCCATTTGTTCTTCAATGCTTGTAACAGGCGGAATATCCTGCGACTGTTGGGCTGGCACTTGTTCTGGCACATCAGACGGAAAGAAAAATTCTTTCATGTTCTTGAAAAGCTCCATTTTATTCGCTCCTTTTCTCCGTATGTTATCTATATTTTTATATTAATTATATATTTTTTGGTGCATACGGACACCACCTGTTATGATATTTACCGATAATTTCTTGCACCAAACAATGCAGAACCAATTCTGACCAGATTAGAACCAAATTTAATTGCCTGTGCATAATCATCTGACATACCCATTGATAAAATCTGCATTTCTGTATCTGGTATTTGTAATTCTTTTGTTTTCAGAAATAACTCCTGCATTGCCTGTAAAAAACTAGTATCACTAGATGGAGGCGGAATTGTCATAAGACCTTTTACATGTACATGCTCTAATTCTGCAATTTGCAGAAGCAATTCAGGAAGATTTTCTGGAGAAATCCCACTTTTAGAATCTTCACCGCCGATATTCACTTCTAGTAAAATATCCTGTTGCAAATTTAATTTTCCAGCACAGCGTTCAATTTCCTGAGCAAGAGAAAATTTATTCACAGACTGAATGATTCTGATATTGCCAATAATATATTTTACTTTATTACTTTGAAGTGTGCCGATGAAATCAACAGGAATGCCTTGGATATAGCTATCTTTTTTCGCCTGATATTCCTGCACACGATTTTCACCCAAAAGCTTAATACCACAAGAAATTGCTGTATTAATTAATTCTGGTGCAACTGTTTTTGTCACTGCCATAAATGCAATCTCTTCTGGTTTCCGATTAGATTTTAAAGCTGCTTCTGCGATTTCCGCAGAAATTCTAGCATAATTTTCCTGTACTTGCTTATTCTCCATCTGCATCAATTCCTTTCGTAATAATAGAATCATATAAAGCCAAATAACTTTTTTCTGTTCTTAATTTAGAAATCACGTAATCTTCGCCCTCATAAATCACATCTAATTTTCTAAATTCTGGCTGTTCGCCGTCCAATACATAAACGCCTCTGTATTTAGTCGTCACTTGTTTTATTTTTCCATCTTCATCTGTGATTTCTTCTGTAATAGGTCTGAAATGCAAAGCACTTCTTGGCACTCTGATTCCCTGATACTCTCCCTGAACAAGTTCTACATTTTCTGTTCTATGCTGAACTAAATCATAAGTCATAGCCTCACAAGTAATTCCCATAACAGTCTTATCTTCTCCAGCACTTGCATTTAGAAAATTAACAAATCCCGTCACAGTGTCCGAAGTAGAAGAAAATTTCAGCGTTAATCTATCATCTGTTTTATATTTTTTTTCTGAATTATCTACTACCACAACAAGCATCCATTGATAGCTATCAATTAATTTTCCGACAATACTGGAATCTGTAATAACATGATTCTGAATATTTTCCAACTGTTCAACTGTGAGCGTATTAACATTTTCCAATTTCAATAATTCTTCATAACCGTCTGCATAACTCACAAAATAAGCTGCTTTTTCTGCTGGAATTACAGCAATAGGCGTTTCTTGCATCTGTTGCAAAGATACAATTTCCCCTTGAATCCGATTCATACGCTCCTGATAACTTGTATCATTGCCAGTAATCAACTGATAAGTTCCTAGTAAAACTTCCAGTTCTTCTTTCGATTCCTGTAAACTGCTTAAATCATTTTGTTCTCTTAAATATAAAAAACTTTTATAATTCTGGGTGAACAGCTCCGCCATATTTGCAGGCTGTGCTGTCTTTGTTGTACCTGGATTAGAAATTCGCTTTAAT